>JALSPT010000261.1 GCA_026985785.1 Anaerolineales bacterium | reverse complement strand
TCGCCGCCTGGCGGGCGCGGTTGGTTAAGAGAGCAAGCCAACGATCGCGTTGCTTCCCAACGCTACAAGCACTCTTTCCAGATCGCCGGGAAGCGGCGCAGTGAAGGTGTGCGGTTCGCTTTCACCGGGCAGACGAATGGTGAGGCGGTAAGCGTGTAGGGCGTGGCGGGTAAGGGGCAGGCTGGCGTGGCGGTGCCCATAGAGGGGGTCGGCCACCACCGGGCAGCCGAGGAAGGCCAGATGGACGCGAATCTGGTGGGTGCGGCCAGTGAGGGGACGGGCTTCGATGAGGGTGTGGTGGGGGAAGGTCTCCAGCGTGCGGTATTCGGTGATGGCGGCGCGCCCTTTGCCCGGCGGCACCACCTTCATCCGCTTGCGGTGCGCCGGGTCGCGGGCAATGGGCGCTTCGATGCGCCCTGTGGGCGTGGGCGGCGCACCGTCCACCAGCGCGAGGTAAATCTTTCGAGTGGTGCGCGCTCTGAACTGCGCCTGGAGGAACTGGTGTGCGGCGTCGTTCTTGGCCAGAATGATCACGCCGGAGGTGTCCTTGTCCAGCCGATGCACCACGCCAGGGCGCTGCTTGCCGCCGACGCCGAGCATATCGGGTGCGTGCGCCAAGGCAGCGTGCACCAAGGTGCCGCTCTCGTGCCCCGGTGCGGGATGCACCACCATCCCCGGCGGCTTGTTGACCACGATGACGTCCTCGTTCTCGAACAGAATGTCCAGGGGGATGGCTTCCGGCACCAAGGTGGTGGGCAAAATGGGCGGAATGCGGACGATGACCTCGGCAGGCGCTTCGAGCGCGAAGCCGGTTTTGGTCACCACGTGGCCGTCCACCGTCACCCGGCCTGCTTTGATCCAGCCCTGAATGCGGCTCCGCGAATAAGTGCCATCAAGCGCGGCGGTGAGGAACTTGTCCAGCCGTTGGGGGGTGGAAGCGAGAAAAGTGAAAGAGCGAACTTCATCCGTCATGGGGCGGGGTTCGAGGAGAAGGGGAAGCAAGCGCTTCAGAAGTGGATTCAGGCGGAGGCGCCTCGCGGGGCGCGGCAAACCATTCGCCGGCCAGCAGGATGACCACACTGAGGCTGATGGCGGCGTCGGCCAGGTTGAACACTGGGAAGCGCCCCACGGCAATGAAATCGGTGACGTAGCCGTGGTGCCAGCGGTCGAGCAGGTTGCCCACCGCGCCGCCCCATTGGATGGCCATCCCCCAGCGCAGCCACCAGCCGCTGCGGGCGATGGCGGGGAAAGCCAAAAGTACACCGAGGGCGTACACCACCCCCAACGCCAAAAACGCCCATCCCCACGCCTGGCCAAGGCCGAAGGCCATGCCACTGTTGTGCCAGTTGGTGATCTTCAACCACGGCAGGAAGGGCAGTGGCATGACACTCCCGCCGAAGGGAAGAGTGTTTTCGATCCAGCGTTTGGCGAATTGGTCGGCCGCGACCACCAGGCCGCCGACCACCAGCAAGAACCCATAGGCTCTGAGGGTTTTCAAGGCTGTTCTCCGGCGTAAGTATAGGTAGGCGTACAGGTAGCCATTGTACCGCAGGTTGCGGAGGCGAGGGCGCGTTTCAAGGAAGGTAGCGTGATGAAACCCACAAGATGCGCCGGGCAGTGGTGGCGGCAGTCGGAAGCGCCAAAGCCCGCAAGCGGGATGAAAGCACCAGGGGCGGCTGCCAGCGCCTGCGCCCAGCGGCATTCCCAGGGCGGGGAAGGGTCGGGCGCGGTGGTCCAACCGCAGGCGACGGGTTGGGACACCGCGCGCAGGGCGTCGATGTGCCAGCGGCGGCGGGGGCTGCCGCGCAGATGCCGCCCCAGGCGGGCGCGCACGCCGCCGGGGCCCCGGGCGCTGCCGGTGTAGACATACCACCCCGCCGGGAAGACCGTATTCCCCAGCCTCCCCACCGCAAGTCGGGCAGGAGCAGCAAGGTACAGCACCAGCCAGTACGCGCCGGGCAAAGGTGGGAGCGAGGGAAGCGTTGTCATCCACATCCACGGTAGTATAGCCGAAAGCCAAACTAATGACAATTGTCACTAACGGCTCAGCAAGGGAAAGGAGTATCATCGTTAACGGTATATGAGCAATGGTATGCACATAAGTGCATACACGAATAAATGAGAGGACGGTGGTTATGCTCCCGCGAGAGCGGCAGGAAGAAGTATCGCCTTTGTTGGCAGAAGTGTGCGCTGCGTTGGCCAGTCCTCATCGTGTGGCCATGTTGTGTGCCCTGGCAGAACGACCTTACCATGTGACCGCGCTGGCAGCGTATCTGGGCCTGAGCCAACCGGTCACTTCCCGCCACCTCAAAGTGCTGCGGGCGCAGGGGCTGGTGTGCGCTTCCCGGCGTGGGGCGATGATGGAATACCGCTTGGCCGACCCCCGTTTGCTGGAAGCGACGAAATTGCTTCGTGAAGTCGTGCAAGAGCGCCTGGCTCGGCGCGCCAGTTTGCTGGCCGCTTCTTCTTCAGACGCTTCGCTATCCCAATCCTCATAGAAGGAGAAGGCTATGGACAAAAAACCGACATGGTTGTTGGGCCTGGTGGGCATTCTCCTGGTAGTCATCGTACCCATTTGGGCACTATGGCCCAAGCCTGCCCAGCCCCAGGACGACCCGTGGGCGCATTTACCCAAACATGCGCCGCATGTCGACCACTCGGCCATCATCCAGGGGAATTTCAAAACCGGCCAGGATGTAACCAAGACCTGCCTGCAGTGCCATCCGAATGCTGCGAAGGATTTCATGCACACTTCACACTGGACATGGAACAGCACGCAAGCATTCAACATCCCCGGGCACGACCAGCCGATACACCTCGGCAAGTTGCATTCCTTCAACAACTTCTGCATCGGCACGCAGGGCAACCAGCGGGTCTGCATGAAGTGCCACACGGGCTACGGTTGGACAGAGGAAGCCCCCACCGATTTCAACAACCCCAACAACGTCGACTGCCTGATATGCCATGCCGACCCTGCCAAATATGGGCGCGGGGAATACGGCAACCCGGCCAAGGGCGTGGACTTGCTGGCAGCCGCCCGCAGCGTGCGTAACCCCACACGCGCCAATTGTCTCACCTGCCACGCCTACGGCGGCGGCGGTGACAACGTCAAGCACGGCGACATCAGCAGCGCCCTTTACCACCCCAGCCCCGACCTGGACGTTCACATGGGGCGCTACGATATGCAGTGCACCGACTGCCACCGCACCGAGCACCACCTGGTGAAGGGCAAACTCATCAACCTGAACTACACAGTAAACCCCAAAGACCAGGTGCAGTGCACCGACTGCCATAGCAACGCCCCCCACAAGGACGCCCGCCTGAACGCGCACGTCCAGAGCGTGGCCTGCCAAGCCTGCCACGTGCCCGAAACCGCCGAAATCATCCCCACCAAGACCTACTGGAACTGGGGTTCGGCAGGCCAGGACTTGCCGCAAAACCACTTCTTCTACCTGAAGATCAAAGGCGACTTCAAGTACACCAAGAACTTCATCCCCTCCTACGCCTGGTTCAACGGCAACGAGTCCAAGCGCTACATCGAAGGCGACCCGGCCAACATCGGCGGCATCACCTACATCAACAAACCGGCCGGTAGCATCGACGACCCCACGGCCAAGATCTTCCCCTTCAAGATCATGCATACCATGCAGCCTTACGACAAGGTCTATGGCTACCTGCTGGCGCCGCTGACTGCCGGAAAAGACGGCTTCTGGTCGAAATTCGACTGGGATCTGGCCTTCAAACTGGCCGAACCGCACACCGGCTTGAAATACAGCGGGCAGTACGGCTTTACCGAAACGGTCATGTACTGGCCGCAGACCCACATGGTCAAACCGAAAGAAAAAGCGCTCCAATGCGCCGACTGCCATGGCCCCAATGGCCGCCTGGACTGGCAAGCCTTGGGCTATCCGGGCGACCCGATGGAATGGGGTGGCCGCTTCGACACCAACCACTAACGGAGTGTAGCCATGCGACGGAAATGGATATCTTTGTTGCTCTTTACCGCGCTGGTCGCGGTCATGGCGGCAGGGGTGGCTTTGGGTGTGCGGCAGGCGCTGGCTGAAGGCGGCACGACCACGCCTCAATCGTCCCCCACCTCACCCATGCACCCCACCTACGCCTTGCTGGATGCCGACGGCAACCCCGTAGCCCAAAGCGGCAAACCCGCCGATATGCTCAAGACGTGCGGCCAGTGTCACGACGCGCAGTTCATCACCACCCACGCCACCCACCAGAAAGCCGAGCAAATTTCCGGCTTTCAGGGCATGACGGCGGCTTGCTACCTGTGCCACAGCACCAACCCCGATGGTGCGGCTCGCAAGGCCGCCCTGGCCAGCGGCGACACGGCCTGGGCCGATAGCGCCGTGCTGCTCAACAGTGGCATTTTGCAAAAAACCGCCGACGGCTGGAAATGGAACCCCCAAGCCTTCGATGCGGATGGCAAACTCAAGAAAGACTACGTGGACATCCACCGCCCCACCAACGCCAACTGCGCCCAATGCCACGGCGTAGTGCATACCGATTTGAAAACCCCGCTCGTGTTGGATAGCACCGACCTGCAAAACGCCTGGGTCACCAAGACCACCGGCCAGGTGATCTCGCCTCAGCGCATCTCGGCTTCGGGCATGAACATCGTGGGCAAAGACAAGATGGACTACGCGTGGGACGTCCACGCCGAGCGCGGCCTGCAATGCGTGGACTGCCACAGCAGCGCCAACAGCCCCTCGGCGCGGCGCTACAGCGAATTGCCCGATTACCTGACCTTCGAGCCCCGCCATCCCGACCTGGGCGCTTACCTCAAGCAACCCAGCCATGTGCTCACCCAGCAGTCGTGCGAATCGTGCCACGACCCGGTGGCGGCGCACAAAAACTGGCTGCCTTATCTCGACCTGCATATGGCCAACGTCGCCTGCGAGACCTGCCACGTGCCGCAGATGCACGCCCCGGCAGTGGAAACCTGGGACAAAACGGTCGTATTGCCCGATGGCGCTACGGCGACGGTCTATCGCGGGGTCGAGGCCGCTGCACAAGCGCCTGCCGGCGCCGATACCAAAGAAGCGTTCACGGTCTCCCATCGGGTGCCCGGCTTCCAGCCGGTGCTGCTGCGCAACGGCGAAGGCAAGGTGGCGCCCTACAACCTGGTGACCACCTTCGAGTGGGTTGCCAAGAAAGACGGGAAGACCATCGTGGTCGGTCAAGAGGCGTTGAAGCAGGCCTGGATGCCCAACGGCAAATATGCCGACGAGGTGGTGAAGGCTTTCGACGCCAACGGCGACGGCCAACTGACTGCCGACGAGGTCAAACTCGACACCAAAGCCAAGGTCGACCTGATCGCCAAACGACTGGCGGCGTTAGGCTACGCCGATGCCCACATCGTGGGCACCGTCAAACCTTACGCCATCCACCATGACGTGGTACAGAGCGACTACGCATTGCAGGACTGCCGCGCGTGCCACGGCCCGAACTCCCGCATCGGCAAGCCAATGCAACTGGCGCTGAGCGCCCCCGCGGGCGTGACGCCTTCCTTCGACGGCAAAGGGCTCAAGGACGCCGGCAAAGTCATCACCGAAGCAGGCGTGCTGTATTACCAGCCGCAAAAGGACGAACGGCTGTACGTTGCCGGGCGCGATAGCGTGCGCTGGGTCGACCTGCTGGGGTTGGTGGCCTTCGTGGCAACGCTGCTCGGTGTGAGCGCCCACGGCGGCTTGCGGGCTTACTTCGCCAAGAAATATCACCACCAACACCACGGCAAGACCAAGCCCGCCTACCTCTACACCGCCGCCGAACGCTTCTGGCACTGGCTGCAAATGCTCGCCATCCTGGGCTTGTTGCTCACCGGCCTGGTGATTCACAACCCCGATTGGTTTGGCGGCCTTTCCTTCCGCTATCTGGTGTTCACCCACACCGTGCTGGGGTGGATTCTGGTCATCAACTTCGTCTTCGCCCTTTACTACCACCTGGCCACCGGCTACATCAAGCAATACTTGCCCAAGCCGCAGGGCCTGTTCAGCCGCATGATCTTGCAGGCCAAGTTCTACGGCATGGGCATCTTCAAGGGTGAGCCGCATCCCTTCCAGAAAACCTTCTGGAACAAACTCAACCCGATGCAGCGCCTGACCTACCTCGGCCTGCTCACCGTGATGCTGCCGGTACAGATGATCACCGGCGTGTGGATCTGGGCAGCCCGCATCTGGCCGCAAGCGGCCACGCTGTTCGGCTCGGCCACGATGACCTGGGTGGCTGGCATCCACACCTTGGACGCCTGGCTGATCGGTGTGTTCGTCGTGGCGCACGTGTACCTGACCACCACCGGCCATACGCCGCTGGCCTACATCGAAGCGATGATCACCGGCTGGGAAGAGGTCGAGGTGGACGATGACGAAGGCGTGGTAGCGGCGTGAGCCGGCAGCCCGCAGAATTTCAAGGAGCAATGACCATGGCTGAGAAGAAATCGTGGTTCCAGAAATTGATTGACCGGCCGCGCAAGCCTTACGCCAACCCCTACGTGGGCGGCGTGGTGCTGGGTGTGACCCTGTTCCTTTCCCTCCTCATCACGGCCAACGGGTTGGGCGCCTCGGCCATCTTCGCCCGCATGAACGGCTTTCTGGTCAACCTGGTTGCGCCGTCGCATGTCGATCGGGTGCCGCAACTGATCAAAGTGGCCGGTGGTGCCAAAAATCCCTTCAACAACTGGATCACCTGGGAAGTAATCGGGGTGATCATCGGCGCCTTTGCTTCGTCGGTGTACTTTGGCCGCTTCAAGCCGGAGACGCCGCGAGGCCCCAAAGTCTCCGAAAAAGGCCGCTGGATCATGGCCTTCTTCGGCGGGATGATCTTCCTCTACGGCGCCCGCATGGCCCGGGGCTGCACCTCCGGCCAGGTGCTTTCAGGCGGGGCGACCCTCTCCGCCGGCAGTTGGCTGATCGGCCTGGTGATGTTCGCGTTCGCCTTCGCCACCGCTGCCGTGGTGCGGAAACTGTGGAACTGAGGAGGAAACCATGTTCCCATTAGCCTCCATCAATGCTTTAGGCAAGGTCGGGCTGGCCATCGTCGAAATCCTGATCGGCATCGGCTTTGCTTTCGGCCTGGAGATCTCCGGCTTCAGCAACTCCTACGTCCTGACGGGGCAGTTCTACTTCCGCAATGGCCGGGTGATCAAGGCCATGTTCACTGCCATCGTGGTGGCGATGATCCTCATCTTCGGCTCGGTGGCCTTGGGATTGCTGGATTACGAAGTCATCTGGGTTGACCCCACGTACCTCTGGCCGGGCGTGGTGGGCGGTGCCCTGATGGGCATCGGCATCATCATCGGCGGCTACTGCCCCGGCACCTCGCTGGTCTCTTCCACGGCCTTGAAGAAAGACGCCTGGTTCTTCGTGCTCGGCGGCCTGGTGGGCACCTTCCTGTTCAGCGAAACCGAGCGCCTGTTCCACTACTTCTACAACAGCAGTTTCTACGGGCGGCTCACGCTGATGGATATCTTCCACGCCAACGCAGGCACGGTGGTGTTTTGGATGACCGTGGCGGCATTGGCGCTCTTCTGGGTCAACGAGTGGGCAGTCAACAAACTTCGCCGGGAGGATAGCGAACCAGCAGCCACACCGCGCTGGGCACCGATTGCTTCAGTGGTGGTGCTGCTGGTGGCTGCCGGCGTGTGGGCCATCTGGCCCACATGGCAGCAGCGCTGGAACCAGGTGGCCGACACCCAGGCGCCGCTGCTGCAACAACGCCAGGTGCAGGCTTCCCCGCAGGAAGTCGCCACCACGATGAACAAAACCAAGCAACTCAACACGGTCATCGTGGACGTGCGCGACGATTACGACTACAACCTCTTCCACCTGCGCTGGTCGCGGCACATCCCGCTGGCCAACCTGGAAAGCGCCATCCCCGAATTCAAGAAAATCGTGAAAGAAACGCCCACGACCGTGTTCATCGTGGTGAGCGATGACGAAGGCAAGGCGACCGAAGCATGGAAGATGTTGGAAGCCTACAAAGTGCCCAATGCCTACATCTTGGGTGGCGGCCTCAACGATTGGATCAAAGTGTTCGGAGAGGAAGACCTGGCCGAAGGGAAAATCATGGAAGCCAAAGCCAACGGCAATGTCGAAGCACTGCACTATTACTTCGAAGCCGCGTTGGGTAGCCGCTATCGCGCCGCCGATATGTACGCCGATCCGGAGAACGAAGAAGTGCTGGAAAAGATCAAGGACCAATTCGTGCCCAAGATCAAGGTGAAAGGGCCCACCGGCCCGGCAGGCGGCGGCTGCGGGTAAGCCCCCCAACCAAACGACAAGAAACACCAAGCCCCCGACGACGCAGTCGGGGGCTTGCGGCTTTCATTGGCTCCCGCAGCAGGGCCTTACTTTTACCCATAAGTCGACGGCAACGATGTGAAGTGTACGAAATGAGTAAACAAACCCCAAGATGGTTCCCCATTGCTCCCTTGCAGAGCGGCCATGCTCCCCTCTCCCGCTGGGAGAGGGGCTGGGGGTGAGGGCAAATACGCCAAAAGTGCGGATAACGCCCTCACCTCCCCCCATCCCCCTCCTCTCCCGAAGGGCGAGGAGGGGGCGCTGGCGCCGAGTGAAGACGAAATGCTTGTACCCGCAAAGCCTCGGGTAGCCGACGGCCACCGTTGCCAAAATATGGGTAAAACTCAGCAGCGGGGCACGGGCAGGGACACACGCGACTGGTTTCCCTACCGATTGCCATAAACCTGCTGCAGGGCATCCTGGCCTGGGCCTTGCTGCAAACAGGCGACCAGGGTATAGGCTTCCGCCGGGGCATCGGGAGGCACCAGCGCCAGAACAGGCGCGCGCCATGCCTCAGGAGGCGCAGGCAAAGGCACCACCTGCACAGGCAAAGCGCGAGCCGCGGCAGTGCGCAACCAGGCGGCGGGCACAAAACCGATGGCAGCGGGGTCGTCTCCCACGGCCATGAGCATGACCTGGGGCGAAGGGGCCAGCCGAGCATCGCCGCGGCGCGGCGCCGTTCCCAACCAGGCGTTCAGGCGAGATGCCTCGGCGCTGCCCGGCACCGGCAGCCACAACACCAGAGGCTCAGGGGTCCCACCGTCGCTCAGCCGCTGGGTGATCTGGCCAGTGACAATGCGCCACAGGCCAAGGGCATTGGTGTGCGGGCCATGCCCTTGATGGGCAAGCACGACGAGGTGCTCTTCCCCCAACCGGAATGCCCTCACGCCCTCGGGAGGGCGCTCGCCCCACCAAAGGCGCACATTGGCCGCCGGCGGCCAGGCCGCCTGTTGAGGCACGGTGAGCACGGCCAGCGGAAGCGCCGCGCTGTGGGCACACAGGCGCAACGCGGGGATGGCCGGAGCCAACGCCGGGGGGACGGCGACCACGATCGGCGCCGTGGTCGCCGTGGGCGGCACCAAGGTGGGTGTGGAGGTGGCCGTCGCCGTCGAGAAAGCACAGGCGCTGAGCACAGCCACAAGCAGGATGAAAAGCACAAGGAAACGACGCATGGGGTGAATATACCACAGGAAGAACTTTTAACCCAAATCTGACAAAACCGTGCTATAATATGGACACAATTCGGGGATGAAAGGCTTCGACGGAGAAGGCAAGGTCCCGGATTGCGAGCCGAGAGGCGCCGAACTCGTAAAATCAGCGCAAAAAATAAGTGCCAACCGCACTGCTGTTGCCGCTATGCCGCTCGCTGCGTAAAGCAGCGTAAGGCAAGCGCAACCGTCTCGGAATGAGGCGGCGTCCGCCCACCCCGCTCCCCGGCCGGAGGTGGTGTCGGGCGTGACAAAGCCGGGGTGCCGCACGGGATGCCGCTCACCGTGCGAAAGAGGCGCTTTCGGGCGCCAGCGGCTGGCCTGATGGTACCCTCTGTCGGTCGTGGGGCCATCAGGCGAGAAAAAACGACCGACTACGCTCGTAGACATCCGAGGGCCGACTTCTTCGGACGCGGGTTCGATTCCCGCCATCTCCACCTTCCTCCACCGGCAGCCCAATCGTGTGGGCTGCCGGTGCTTTTTTCTCCTCAATCATGCTATAATGAGAGCATGGGAAAACGTCGCTTGGGCCTCCTTCTGGCGCTTTTAGGCGCCATCCTCCTGCTCCCTTCTCGCTCATTGTGGGCAGCGGGAGGCAGCAAATATTTCCCCGAAACCGGCCATACCATTCAAGGCGTTTTCCTCGACTACTTCCTTGCCCAGCCCGATGCGCCGCGTTTAATGGGCTACCCCATTACCGAGGCCATCACCCGCAACGGCGTCACGATCCAATACTTCCAACGCGTGGTACTACAAAAAGGGGCCCACGACTTCGCCCCCTCCCCCCTCAAACTCGGCAGCCTTTTCTACCACAATAAACCCGATAACCTCCATCGCTCTCCTCTTCCCCTGAACACGTGGAACACCACCGGCTGCCAATCTTTCCGCGGCGAAGACGGCAAACAGCACCCGGTATGCTACGAATTTCTCAAGTTCTACGAAAAATACAAAGCCTACATCGGGCGGGTGGTCAGTGACCCGCTGGAAGAAAACGGCATCCCGGTGCAATACTTCGAAGGTGCTCGCCTGGAATACAACCCTACCCACGGGCGCGTCACGCTGAGCAACCTGGGGGAATGGTATTTCCAGCGTTATGAGCCAGACCCTTCCCTGCGCCTCCCCCTCCCTCCTGCCTCGAACGCTCCCCATCGCCGCGCCGCGCTGCAAATAGAAGTCCGCCTGGCTGCCGAAAAAATCCTCCTCTTTCCGGGCGAAACGCAACACATCTTCATCCAGGTGACCAATCACCTGGGTGAACCCCTACCGGGTGCACAGGTCAGTCTCCGCTTTCTCACACCTGCTGGCGCACCTCTTTCCCCCACCGACCCAACCCGCCCGCAAACGCTTACCACCAACGCCCAAGGCTGTGCCCAAGCAGCCATCACCGTGCCGATCAATTACCGCGGGCGCGTCGTCGTGCGCGTGTCCGCCACCTTTGCAGACCAAACGGGGGAAAGCGAAACCACCTTCCGAGTGTGGCACTAAGCCGCCATCATTTCTCGCTGCCATGCCGCGCAAAAAAAGCACCCGTTCCTCCAAAAACCCCTCAAGGCGTCGCGGGAGCAAAAAACGCTCCGCCTCAAGCCGCCGTCCCCAAAAAACCACCTCCACGGCGCGCCCCTGGCGGCTGCCGTTGCCCACCATCCACCTCTCGCCAGAGCGCAAGCGTGACCTGACAGCAGCCGGGCTGATCCTCGCGGGCCTGCTGACCGCTGCCAGCCTGCTCTGGCCAGAGGGCACGGCCTTGCACCCGTGGGGCGTCTTCTGGAAGCACGCCTTAGGGTGGGGAATCTGGCTCTTCCCCCTCTGGCTGTTCGCCTTGGGCGTTGGCCTGCTGCGCCAACGCAATCCGCAAGCCCGCCTGGCGCTCACCCTGGAGCGCGGGACGGGGTTGGTCGTGCTGTACGCCATCGCACTGACCGCCCTCCATTTTGCCTTTCTCGGCTCACGGGAAATGATATTTGCCAAAGCAGCACGCGGTCAAGGCGGCGGCTACATGGGCGCGGCGCTGCTGTGGGCACTGACCACCACCCTGGGAAGAGGAGGCGCGGCGGTCATGCTACTGGCCGGAGGCGTGCTGGGGGTCGCCCTGCTCCTTGATCGTCCGGTAATTGATCTTTTCCAATGGCTTCCTCCCTTGGCCGCGCGCCTCCACCGCTGGCTCCAGGCACACCGCCTCCGCCGCCGGCCCGTGGTGGCGACACCCCCAGATGCCCCCTTCCCTCCCACAGCACCCACCATATCACCAACACCTTCCCCAGCCACACTCTCCCCCGCCGAAGAGCAAAAGCCCACCTGGGTACTGCCCAACATTGCCGAGATGCTCGACGAGTCACCCACCGAAGCCTACCAACAGGAAGAAACCGAAGCCCGCGCCCGCCTGATCGAAGAAACGCTCGCGTTGTTCAACGCCCCCGCCAAAGTCGTGGAAATCCTTCGCGGCCCCACCGTCACCCTCTACGGCGTCGAGCCGGGCTATGTGGAAAGCCGCAAAGGCCCCATCAAAGTGCGTGTCTCCAAGATTGCCTCCCTCGCCGACGACCTGGCCTTAGCCCTCTCGGCCAAACGGGTACGCATCCAGGCGCCGGTGCCCGGCAAGGGCTACGTCGGCATCGAAGTACCCAACGAGGAAGCCGCGCCCGTCACCCTGCGGCAGGTCATCGAAAGCCCGGCCTTCCGGGCACTGAAATCGCCCCTGCGCTTCGCTTTGGGGAAAGACGTCGCCGGCAACGCCGTGGCCGCCGACCTGGCCGCCATGCCCCACCTGCTGATCGCCGGGGCGACCGGTTCAGGCAAATCGGTGTGCGTCAACGGCATCATCACCTGCCTGCTGCTGCACAACACCCCCGACGACCTGCGCCTGCTGCTGGTGGACCCCA
Organism: Anaerolineales bacterium; assembly: GCA_026985785.1. Classification (GTDB taxonomy): domain Bacteria; phylum Chloroflexota; class Anaerolineae; order Anaerolineales; family DRMV01; genus DRMV01. The sequence continues at coordinate 9,487 of JALSPT010000261.1, read as the reverse complement.
AGCGGGTGGAACTCAGCGGCTACAACGGCATTCCCCACCTGCTCTCGCCGGTGGTGGTGGAACTGGAACGGGTGGTTGGCGCGCTGCAATGGGTCACCCACGAGATGGAGCGGCGCTACAAAGTGTTCGCCCGCCAAGGTGTGCGCCACATCCAGGCCTACAACCAAAAGGCCGAAAAAGAAGGAGGGGACAAACTGCCTTACCTGGTGGTGGTGATCGACGAACTGGCCGACTTGATGATGCTCGCTCCCGAAACCACCGAGCGCACCCTGACCCGCCTGGCGCAACTGGCGCGCGCCACCGGCATCCATGTCATCATCGCCACCCAGCGCCCCTCGGTGGACGTGGTGACCGGCCTGATCAAAGCCAATTTCCCGGCGCGTATTGCCTTTGCCGTCGCCTCGAGTGTGGATAGCCGGGTGATCCTCGACCAACCCGGCGCCGAGCGGCTGTTAGGGCGAGGCGACATGCTCTTCATGGCCCCCGACGCGCCGGAGCCGGTGCGTTTGCAGGGCGTGTTCGTGGCCGATCACGAAATTCGGCGGGTGGTGAACTACTGGCGAGCGTTCGGTACGGCGGGCGTGCCTGGCATCGGCGGCATCGTGGACGCGCCGCCGCAGGGCATTCCCCTGAAGCAAAAGCCCATCTGGGAGGAGATGGAAGAAGCGCAAGAACCGCGCAAGCCCACCGACCCGCTGTGGGAGCAGGCGGTTGCCTTGGTGCAACAGGAAGGCAAAGCCTCGGCCTCGCTGCTGCAAAGGCGGCTGCGCATCGGTTACACGCGCGCGGCTCGTCTGGTGGATGCCATGGAGGAACACGGCATCGTCGGGCCTCCGCAGCCGGGCACCGGCGTGCGGCGGGTGTTGGCCGCCGGGGAGGGGGAGGGAGAGGCGAAAGAAGAATGAGGAATGGCGAATGAGGGAAAAAACAGCCCATCCGAGCAAAGTCGGATGGGCTGTTCGCTTCTCGCTTCCCAAGCCTTCAGTCCAGGCGGCCGGTGATGATGGCGCGCTTGACCTCGGCAATCGCTTTGGTGATGTCGATTTCACGCGGGCAGGCTTCGGTGCAGTTGAACGCCGTGCGGCAGCGGAACACACCGCTCTCGCCCGCCAAAATCTTGAGCCGTTCGGCGGCTGCCCGGTCGCGGCTGTCGAAAATGAAGCGGTGGGCGTTGACAATGGCCGAAGGTCCAACGTAACTATTGTCGGCCCAGAAGGTGGGGCAGGCCGTGGTGCAGGCGCCGCAGAGGATGCACTTGGTGGTGTCGTCGAAGCGCTCGCGCTCCTCGGGCGATTGCAGCCGTTCGCGCCCGTCTTCCGGCAGCGGCTCGTCGTTGACGAAGTAAGGCATCACCTTCTTGTAATTGTCGAAGAAAGTGGTCATGTCCACCACCAGGTCCTTCACCCGCGGCAGGCCCAGAATCGGCTCGACAGTGATTTCCTTGCTGGTGTCGAGGGTCTGGAGCAAGGTCTTGCACGCCAGCCGGTTTCGGCCATTGATGCGCATGGCGCAGGAACCGCAAATGCCGTGGGCGCAGGAGCGGCGGAAGGTCAGCGTGCCGTCTTCGTGCGCTTTGATTTTTTCCAGCACGTCCAGAATGCGATCGGTCGGCTCCGCATCGAGCGTGTAGCGCTCGTAATGCGGCTGGGCGTCTTTTTCGGGGTTATAGCGTAAGATTTTCAAGGTGACTTGCATCGCGCCGCCTCCTTAGTACACTCGTTCCTTCGGCTCATACTTGGTGAGCACAACCGGCTTGTAGCGCAGTTCGATCTCGCCATCGCGCCGCCAGGCCAGGGTATGCTTCAACCAGTTTTGGTCGTCACGCTTGGGGTAGTCATCGCGCGAGTGAGCGCCACGGCTTTCTTTGCGGGCCAGCGCCGAGGCCGCCGTCACTTCGGCGATATCCAACAGGTTGCCGATTTCCCAGGCGGTCAGCAGGTCGGTGTTGAACGTCTTACCGCGATCGTCGATGTGGATGTGCTGGAAGCGCTCTTTGAGTTCGCGGATTTTGTTCAACGCCTCCTGCATGCCTTCCTCGGTGCGGAAGACGCCGACCTTGTCCATCATCTCGTGCTTCATTTCGGCAGCGATGTCGGCGACGCGTTCGTTGCCCTTGCTGTTGAGGATGGCATCCAGTTGAGAGCGAGCGAAGTCGGCAGCGTCACCGGGCAACGGCTCGAATGCTGCACCGGTCGCATACTCGGCGGCGTGGACGCCTGCTTCCTTACCAAACACCACCAGGTCGAGCAAGGAGTTGGTACCCAGGCGGTTGGCGCCGTGCACCGAGACGCACGCGTTTTCGCCCGCCGCATACAGCCCCGGCACCACCGTGCCTTTTTCGTCCGCGAGCACCTCGGTTTTGACGTTGGTCGGAATGCCGCCCATGGCGTAGTGCGCCGTTGGCTGCACCGGCATCGGCTCTTTCACCGGATCCACACCCAGGTAGGTCTTGCAGAAGTCAATAATGTCGGGCAGTTTGTGGAGGATTTCTTCTGCCGTGACCTGATAGGGTGTGCCATCGGGGTTGGTGCGCCCATCGATCTTGGCATATTTGTTCACGGTCTCAGGGCGAACATCCAGGTAGAGGTAGCGCTGACCGTTGATGCCGCGGCCTTCTTTCATCTCGATGTACATGGCGCGGCTGACGACGTCGCGAGAAGCCAGGTCTTTGACGTGGGGGGCATACTTTTCCATGAAGCGCTCACCCTTGTCGTTGATGAGCACGCCGCCCTCCCCGCGCACGCCTTCGGTAATCAAGATACCCAGTTTGTAAATGCCCGTGGGGTGGAACTGGAAGAATTCCATGTCTTCCAGCGGCAGGCCCTTGCGCAGCACAATGGCCGCGCCGTCGCCGGTGTAAGCATAAGCGTTCGAGGTGATTTCCCACACGCGGCCCCAGCCACCGGTGGCCATAATCACAGCCTTGGCGTGGAAGACATGCAAGTCGCCGGTTGCCAGTTCAATCGCCACCACACCGGCTGCTTTGCCATTGACCATGATGAGGTCCAACACCTGGAACTCATCGAAGAAAGTGACATCGTTCTTGATGCACTGCTGGTAAAGGGTTTGCAGAATCATGTGGCCGGTGCGGTCGGCAGCATGGCAGGCGCGGCGCACCGGTTTCCCGGTTTCGTTGTTGGTATGGCCGCCAAAGGGGCGTTGCAAAATGCGGCCTTCGGGGGTGCGGTCAAAGGGCAGCCCCATGTGTTCCAGTTCGTAGACCAGTTCCGGGGCCTTGAAGCACATGAATTCGATTGCATCTTGATCGCCCAGGTAGTCACTGCCTTTGACGGTATCGTACGTGTGCCACTCAGGGCGGTCTTCTTCGATATTCCCCAGGGCTGCGCTGATGCCGCCCTGCGCCGCACCCGTGTGGGAGCGGGTGGGGTAGAGCTTGCTGATGACGGCGGTGGAGGCCTTTTGGGAAGCATACAGGGCTGCCATCAAGCCTGCGCCACCAGCACCAACAATCACGACTTCGTACTGATGGGTTTTGACGCTCATCATTCCAACTCCTTCGAAGGGATGCTGGCCTCAACTCACGCCGCGGGAGGGGTGAAGGCGAAAATGGCAATCGTACCAATGACAACCACAATCGCCCACAGTATGAGCAGAATCCAGTTCAGCGCGCGACGACCGCCGGCGCTGTGGATGTAATCGTACAGCACTTGCCGCACGCCGTTCATGCCATGTGAAAAGGCAAAGAACAGCAGCAGGAAATCATACACCCGCCAAAAGCCGCCATTCCAGCGCCCGGCCACGTAGCCGATGTCAATCTTGTACACGCCTACCAGGATGTCCTGGATGAGGACGTGAATCCAGGCTAAAATGAAGATGATAACGCCCGAATAGCGCATCCATTTCCAGGCAAAACTTTCCCATGTTTGGGGGACGTCCACCGTGCGGGATTGGGTGGTCATACTCAACCTCCTCATTGCGAATACGGGCGGGTCAGCCGCCTAAATGCTCCAGAATATGGCTGCCCATGACCACCGCGGCCGGGAGCCACAGAACCAGCGTGATGATCCACGTCCAGATGACCGACTTGCGGTTGATTTCAATCGTCCACATATTGGGGTTGACCATATCGAAGTAAATCACCCGCAGGCCGTTCAAACCATGGTAGATGATGGAAAGCACCAACAGAATTTCGCCCAGGCCAAAGAGCGGAGAGCGGTAAAGAGCAATCGCCTCTTTGTATAGATCGGGGGCAAAATACACGAAAGCCGTATCCACCACATGGATGGCCAGGAAGAGGATCACGCCCAGGCCAGTCAGGCGATGGAGCACAAAAGCCCAGTTGCCCAACCCCTGGTATTTGACGTAACCCTCGCTTGCGGTTTTGAAGGACATAAGAGACCTCCTCGCTTCAGCGAAATGGGGCACAACGACTCGCGCCCAAAAAGTAAGCAGGGCGCGCCGTGGTGACGGCTGCGCCCTGGTCGGAAACTCAGTCGTCCATGTGTTGCACGATGGCTTCGCCAAACTCAGAGCATTTGAGCAGCGTCGCCCCTTCCATCAGGCGGTGGAAGTCGTAGGTCACGGTCTTGGCTTTCACCGCGCCGGTGATACCTTTCCAGATCAGGTCGGCGGCCTCATCCCAGCCCATGTAGCGGAACATCATCTCGCCGGAGAGGATGACCGAGCCGGGGTTGACCTTGTCCAGGTCGGCGTATTTGGGCGCCGTGCCGTGGGTGGCCTCGAAGATGGCATGGCCGGTGTCGTAGTTGATGTTGGCGCCGGGGGCAATGCCCATGCCGCCGATTTGCGCTGCCAGGGCGTCGGAGAGGTAGTCGCCGTTCAGGTTCATGGTGGCGAGGACGTCGAATTCGCGCGCGCGGGTGATCGTCTGCTGGAAGACGATGTCGGCGATGGTGTCCTTGATGAGCAGTTTGCTCTTCCACTTGCCGTCGCCGTGGGTCGGCCACAGTTTGAGCGCCTCGCGCACCTCTTGGATGACCTCTTCTTTCTTGTCCGGCGCCAGCATGGCAAAACCGGGCTCGATCATGCGGGCGTTTTCTTCGTCCGTCAGGTCGGGGTTCTTTTCCTTGTTGCCCAAAATCCACGATTCGCGCTCGGTCACGATTTCGTTGCGGAATTCGCGCTTGGCAAGGGCGTAACCCCAGTTGCGGAAAGCGCCTTCGGTGTACTTCATGATGTTGCCCTTGTGTACCAGGCTGAGGCGCTTGCGCCCGTTGGCCAATGCCCACTTGATCGCCGCGCGCACCAGACGCTCGGTGCCTTCCTTGGAAACCGGCTTGATGCCAATGCCCGCCGTGTTGGGGAAGCGCATCTTGGCGTACTCTTCAGGGAAGTTCTCCTTGAAGATCCGCATGAACTTTTCCCACTCCGGCGTGCCCATCTGGAACTCAATGCCCGTGTAGATATCTTCGGTGTTCTCGCGGAAGATCACCATGTCCACATACTCGGGGTGCTTGACGGGCGAAGGTACGCCATCCACATATTTTACCGGGCGCTGGCAAACGTACAGGTCGAGCGCCTTCCGCAGCGCCACGTTGAGCGAGCGGATGCCGCCGCCGATGGGGGTGGTCAACGGGCCTTTGATGCCTACGATGAACTCGCGGAAGGCCTTGATGGTTTCCTCCGGCAGCCATTCGCCAAATTTGTGATACGCCTTCTCACCGGCGTACACTTCCATCCAATAGATCTTCCGCTTGCCTTTGTAGGCTTTCTCCACAGCGGCATTGAACACCCGAGACGCAGCGCGCCAGATGTCACGCCCGGTGCCATCGCCCTCGATGAAGGGAATGATCGGATTATCGGGGACGATCAGCTTCTCACCCGGCTTGGTAATTTTGGCACCGCCTTCCGGCACCTCGATGATTGTGTAGCCCATACGCCAATCTCCTTTTGATTTGATGTTTTTTCGATTCAACGGCCTGCACAGCCATATCGCGGTCAACCGACCTGATACAACGCTTCCAATTATAGCACTCTACCTTTATAGTCATGGAGTGACAATCGTCACGAAGTCCAACGCTGCCAAAGTGAGGTAAAATCACTTTATGCCCCGTGCCCGTTCTCTGGCAAAACCTCTGCTGTGGATGATATTGCTTGCCCTGCTGCTCACCGGCAGCCAGGTAAGTAGTGCCGACCGTATGGCGCGCATCCACGCCTTCACCCGCCCCCTGGAATTCGACTACAGCCGCTGGCTGTGGCAGGCATGGAAGACCAAATTGCTCTTCGGTGCCTTGAACGCCGAGCGGCTCCTCCCTCCCAGCGGCGACAATCAAATCGTGCGCGACTACATTGCTCTGATGGGCGACATCGCCCACACCGACGCCCGCCTCCGCGATGCTTTGGCCGACCCCCATGGGGTGGACAAGCGCCTGGTAGCCGCCCTGCGCCAACAGGAGACGGAAGAGCGCGCCCGTGCCGCCTGGCTGGCTCCGCTGGCCGAGCAAGTGCTCCAAACGCAGGTCAGCGCCGTGCTGGCTGCCAATGGGTTGACCTTCCTCGGTCAACCGCAGCCGCCCGTGCTCTACCGCACCACGCCGGTGCCCATGGCGCTCATCGTCTCCCCCCGCACCGAAATCCGCCAGATTGCCAACATCTCCCTCCAACCCGGCCTGACGCTCGACCAACAGATCCACCTGGAAGACAGCGTTGCCCACGCGCTGGACGTCTCTACCCTGGTCGTCCCCATCGGCGGCGTAGGCGTTTACCCGACGATGGTGATGCAAACGGCTAACTTCCCCTGGTTGGTGGAAACCGTCGCCCACGAATGGACCCACAACTACCTCGATTGGCACCCGCTGGGCATGCTCTACGACGCCTCGCCCGCCCTGCGCACGATGAACGAGACCACCGCCAACATCGTGGGCAAGGAAATCGGGCGGCAGGTGTTGGAACGCTTTTACCCCGACCAAGTCCCCCCGCCGCCACCGCCACCTTCGGCGCATCCCCAGCAGCAAGCGCAGCCTCCGGCCTTCGATTTCCGCGCCGAAATGCGCAAAACCCGCGTCCACGTGGACGAACTCCTGGCCGCCGGCAAAGTCGAAGAAGCCGAGGCCTACATGGAACAACGGCGTAAATTCTTCTGGGAGCATGGCTATCACATCCGCAAACTCAATCAGGCCTATTTTGCCTTTTATGGCGCTTACGCGGATGTGCCCGGCGGCGCGGCGGGCAAAGACCCAGTCGGCGCAGCCGTGCGTCAACTGCGCGCTCAAAGCCCCTCTCTGGCCGCTTTCGTGCACAAAATGGCTTGGATGACCTCGTTTGCCGCGCTCCAACGTGCGGTGCGTTCCACCCCCTAAACTTCTGGAGGCCCCATGCGTATCAACCCCGAAGGCAAACCTTACATCCTTGCCCCGGCGCTGGCATCAGCGGTCCTCGGCCTGCTGGGGCGGCGCAAAGCGGCTGCCCTGACAGCCCTCAGCGCAGCCGCCGTCGCAGGCTTCTTCCGCGACCCCGAGCGCCGTCCTCCTCATCATCGCGACCTGGTAGTCTCTCCCGCCGATGGGCGAATCATCGTCCTCAAGCGCACTTTCGAACCCCGCTGGCTCAAGCGGGAAGCCTGGCAAATCGGCATCTTCATGAGCGTGCTCGATGTGCATGTCAACCGCGCCCCTGTCAGCGGCACTCTGGAAGCCATTGAACACCAACCGGGCACTTTTCTCCCGGCCTACGACCCCGAAGCCATCGTCCGCAACGAGCGCCGCTACTACTACCTGCTGCGCATCGACCGCCAGCCGCTGCTGGTCGTCCAGGTGGCCGGTGCGCTGGCGCGTCGCACCGTGCCCTTCATCGCCGCAGGCGAAGCCTTCGAGCAAGGCGAGCGCATCGGCATGATCCGCTTTGGCTCGCGGGTTGAAGTCTATCTGCCAATCGATGCCGAGCCGCTGGTCACCATTGGCCACAAAGTGCGCGCCGGCGAAACGCCCCTGGCCATCCTCCCCCTGGAAGAAGGCTATGTCGCCTCGTAAAACCTCTACCCGGCGGGGCTACTCCGTCCTGCCCAGCCTGCTGACCACCGGGAACCTGTTCATGGGTTTCTTCTCGTTGGTGTCGGCTGTCACCGGCCACCCTCTGCGCGCCGCGATCCTCATTTTCGTTGCGATGGTCTTCGATTTCACCGATGGGCCAATCGCCCGTCTGACGGGTTCGTCCACTTCTTTTGGCGTGGAATATGATTCCCTGGCCGACGCGCTTTCCTTCGGCGTCGCCCCGGCCATGCTGGCCTACCTCTACGGTCTCCACCGCTACGAACGCTATGGCTGGTTGCTGGCCTTCCTGTTCGCTGCCGGTTCGGCGCTCCGGCTGGCGCGTTTCAACACCACTGCCCGCCCCGGCAAGGCCAGTGCCTACTTCCAGGGCATGTCCACTCCCACCGCCTCGGCCACGCTGGCCGGCGTGGTGCTGCTGCTCAACGAATTTCAAGTACCGGAGAGTAACCGCGCGGTGATATTTGCCGGCTTGGTGCCACTGCTGGCCGCCCTAATGATCAGCAACCTGCCCTACCCCAGTTTCAAAACCGTCCGCCTCAGCCGCAAACAGGCCTTTTACGCTTCCGTGGGCGCGGTGCTGCTCATCGTCATCATTGCCGCCGAACCGGCAGTGGTGTTGCCGACGTTGTTTAGCGCCTATGCCTTGTCAGGCATCGTGCTAGGATTGCGTCGCCGAAAGTCGGGCACAGCAAAAGAAAGCCCTCCCCCGGTCACGAACAAGCCTCCGCAAGGATAAAACGGCCTCACCGCGCCTCTCCGGCCAACCCAAAATCGTGAGCACCACTTCCTCCCTTCCTGGCGATACTGCCTACCACGGCGACCCGCAGCATTACGACCGCACCCGCGGCCTGCCCGCCGAGGTGCTGGCGGCCATCGTTTCTTCCTTGGCGGCGGCGTTGCCTGCGGGGGGATGGGTGCTCGACCTGGGCGCGGGCAGCGGGCGGCTGGCGCTGCCCCTGGCGGTGCGGGGCTTCCCCGTGGTGGCCGCCGACCTTTCCCCCGAAATGCTCGCCCACCTGCGCGCCAAACGCCCGCCAGAGGCCATTTTCCCCCAACCGGTGCTGGCCGAGGCGCTGCACCTACCCTTTCGCCGCGCCGCTTTTCCCGCCGCCTTCAGCGTGCATACCCTGCACCTGGTGGCCTCGCTGGAAGCCGCACGGGGCGAAATCGAACGCGTGCTCAGCCCCGGCGGCGTGTTCGCCTTAGGCTACATCGACCACGCCCCCGACGCGCCCATCGGCTGGGCGCTGCACGCCTGGCGGCAGGCGCTGCGCCGCCGCGGCCATGACCTTAGCCGCCCGATGTGGCGCGATTACCCCGACATCGTGGCCGCCCTCACCCGCCGCTTCGGAGCGCCCCACACCGTAGTCGCCGCCCGCTGGCAAAAAAACGTGGTGCCTTCCGAAGTGCTGCGCGGGGTGAGCGAGCGGTTGTTCACCCCCTACTGGGGCCTGGACGACGCCGAGCACGCTGCCGTGGTAGCCGAACTGTACCAGGCCGCCCAACGCACCTTCGGC
>JALSPT010000260.1 GCA_026985785.1 Anaerolineales bacterium | reverse complement strand
AGCCGCCGTCAGGCGGCCGGGGGATGGGTGAGATCGACCTCGGCGCGGCAAAATACGGTAAGTTGGGTTTTATTGAAAAGCCCCGGCTGGCGCTTCGGCGGGCTTGTCTTGGAGGGTGCTGCCGGGCAATCTTTTCCCCCTTGGCCGTCGGGCGTGTTTTCCTCCCCCCCGTTTCTCACGGCGTGAAGTATTGCTTCACGACGGGCTGGTAGTGTTGGGGGGTGGTGTGGCGGTTGAGGATGCGGAAAAAGTCGTCGGGGGTGGCAATGCGCCCGCGCATGGTGCGCTGGTAATCTTGCAAAAAGGCGAAGAATGCCTCGTCTCCGATGGCGCGGCGGAGGGCATCCATGAACCGCGCCCCTTGCAGGTAGGTTGCGTTGACATAGGGGCGGAAGGTGGGGTAGTCGTAGATGCTGCGGTTGATGTAGCCCGTAGGCTTGAACCAGGAAACGCGGAAGTTCCACCACAGTGGGGCGTCGGCGGGGTAATTGTCGTGGTAGAACACCCATTCGCTGTAAGTTGCCAGCGCCTCGTCCAGCCACGGGTGCTCGGCCTGGTCGTTGCCCACCTGGTCGTACCACCATTGGTGGGAGAGTTCGTGCATTCCGAGGGTGATCAGATTGTTGAGCAGGGTGCGGTCGTAGGCGCGGTAGAAGTTGGCGCTGAGGAAAACCAAGCCGCTGTATTCCATGCCGTCGGCGGCTTCGGTGCATACGATGGCGAGGTGTTTGCGCGGCAGTGGGCCGTAGCGGCGGGTAAAGGTGGCAATGGCCTGCGCGGCATAGCGGGGGAGCACTTTCCCGCCTGCAGCCACCGCAGGAAAGTAGTAACTGGTGATGGTAATGCCTTTGGCCTGAGCGCTGGCGGTTTGAAATTCGGGGCTGAGCGAAAACACGAACGTCCGCGCTCCCTGCAGGCGGTAATGGCCGTCGGCGTCCGGCAGGGCGCTGGCTGCAATGCGGGTGTTGGCGGCGGCATGTTTCAGGTGCAGGGTGACGTCGAAGTCCGAGGAAGGATAGACCAAGTAGTCGCCAAACGGCCAGGGCTTGTGCCACAGCCAGTGGGCGCTTTTCGTGTAAGGCACCACAAAGGGATACCAATCCACCAGATTGACCTGATGGGCGTCGATGCCGAAAAGGCGGCTGGCGTTTTTGTAAGGCAGCGCCAGGCGGTAATGGATCTGGAGGGTGGTCGTTTGCCCCGCTGGCAAGGGGGTGGGCAGGACAATTTCCCAGCGGGTGCCGTCGAGGGTGCCGTGGATGGGCTTACCGTCGGCTGCGGCAGAAACCAGGGTAAACACCCCCTTCCACTGCGCGGGGGCAACGTTGAGCACCAGGGAGGGCAATGCTTTCCCGGTGCGGTTGGGGTAGGTGATGCGTTCGGCAACCGTCAGGCTGCGTTGCCAGTAATCCAGTTCTGCGTCCAGGCGGTAGGCCGGTCGGGGCACCGGCGTTGGGGTGGGCGAGGGGGTGATGGTGGGGGTGGGGGAAGGCGGTACCGGTGTTGGGGTGTTTGTGGCGGTGGGGGGCACCGGGGTGGCCGTGGCCGGGAGGAAAGGGGTTGCGGTGGCGGTGGGGGACGCGAACAACGGGCGCGCCTGCTGGCTGCACCCGCTGTTCGTCATCAGCCATATCAGACCTACGACCAACCCCACCCATTTTTTCCGCACGGCCATCGTCCGTTCCGCTGGGGGCTAAATTTTCTTCCGAAACACGCGGTGATTTTTGTATTCCTTGGCTCCGATGTTGCGCAAGTCTTTGCGCATTTCGCGGGCGGTTTCGGCGACCTGGGTCAGTTCGGCGTGCTCGAAGCGGTTTTCGGATTTCACCGTTTGGTACATTTCTTCGTAAAGCAGCACGTTGGCTCCCCGCCCGTGATATTTGGGTAGCACCCCCGCGCCGTTGAGCGAAATCCAATTGGTTCGGGCTCGTTCGATCAGCAGGTCGGCGATGTTCCAGGGATAGAGGTGCCCCTTGGCCCGTTGCATGGCGGCTGACACATCGGGGAAGCCAAACAGGAAGCCGATGACCTCGTCCTCGCCGTGAAGGATGATTTTGATGTAGCGCGGCACAGCGACCAGCACCAGCGTATCCACGATGTATTTGATCTCGCGCTCGGTGAGGGGGTAATACTCCCAATTGTTGACGAAGGTGTTGTTGTAAGTTTCGCCGATCTTTTTTGCCCAGCGGCGAATTTCGCGGGTGGATTTGAACGTATGCACCCGGAAAGTGCCCCGCTCTTGCACGCGCCGGGCGATGCGATGTACCCGTTCCGGCAATTCGTAGTCCGGCGCGTGGACGTAGGTGGACACGAAATCCACTTCCTTTTCAAATCCCATCGCTTCCATGAATTGGGGATAGTAGGGGAAGTTGTAATTCATCATGTCCATCATCTGGCGGTGCTCGAAGCCCTCGATTTGAATGCCGTAGCCGTTGAAGGCGCTAAAGCCCTTGGGGCCGATCAGGGTGTCCAGCCCGCGTTTGTGTGCCCATTCTTCCACTCGGGCAAAGAGGGCCTTGGCCACCTCCAGGTCTTCGATCACGTCGAAGAAGTAGAAACTGGCGGTTTTCTTGTCATGGTACTCGTTGTACGGTTTGATTTCCAACGCCGAGATGCGCCCCACCACTTCGCCATCGCGTTCGGCGAGGAAGAAATCGGCATCGGAATGTTCGTAGAAAGGGTGTTTTTGTTTGTTGAGGGCAAATTCGATATCCCGCATGAAAGGGGGGACCCATTGCGGCGTCCCGCGGTACAAATCGTAATGAAAGCGCACGAATTTGCGGACGTCGGCTTTGTTGGTGGTGTCAATTTGACGCACGGTGAGCATAATGCCACTCCTTGGTGAGAGATCATGGCTACTAAAACAAGTATACACCCACTCGCTGGTATTGGAGAGAAGCAAGCAGGCGTAACGCACATGCGAAGGCAGGGTGTTCCCTGCTTGGTTTTAGCGCGGCGGGCGTTTTTCCAACCACCGCACCTGATAGGGCGCCAGCGTGACGTGGTGCTCTGTGGTTTCTTCGCTCAGCAGGTCGTGATAAAGTCCGCTTTCTGGCAGGGTGAGGCGTAGTGGGCGGGGTTGCACGGAAATCAGCGCCCACAGCGTTTGCCGCTCGGCTTCCCGGCGCACGGCGAAGACGCCCGGATGCAGGGCGAGCACCTCTTGCGCGACCTGGGGATGAAAAGCAGGTTGGCGGCGGCGCACGGCCAACAGGCGGCGGTAGGTCGAGAGGATGCGGGCAGCCCGGTCGCCGGCGGCGCTCAGGTGCGCTTGCAGGTCGGCGTAGGCGAATTTCTCCCGGTTGAGGGCGCGCGGTTGCCCTTTCTGCCGGTAGCACCTCTGGCAATTGGACGAGCCGAACAGCGAATGAATGTAAATCCCCGGCACGCCTGCCAGCGAAAGCATGATCGCCTGTGAGGCCAAAAAGCGCGGCACGTCCAGCGGCGTGGGGTGATGGGGGTTGTTGAGGGCGTCGTACCAGGTGGTGTTGAGTTCGTAGGGGGCTTGCGAGCCGTCAGGGCGGGTATAGGTGGAAACTTGCCCGCCGTGTGCCCGGATGGTCGCGGTCAGGGCTTCGATCTCTGCGGTGCTGAGCCAGCCTTCGGCGGGACGCACGCCGATGCCGTCGTGGGAGGCCAGGAAGTTGAAGAACGTCGTGGCCTTGCTGGGAGTGCGCAGTGTGCGCGCCCAGGCCGTCAGCCGCTCGGCGTTCCCCGTGTGCAGCGCGTGCAGCGTGAGCGGCGGCAGGGTGAAGTTGTACACCAGTTGCGCTTCGTCGTATCCATCGCCGAAGTAGGCGATGTTTTCGGCATGGGGGACGTTGGTCTCGGTGAGCAACAGCACCGCCGGGGCAGCCTGGTTCAGCATGGCGCGGAACAGTTTGACCACCGCGTGGGTTTGGGGGAGGTGGATGCACGGCGTGCCGTAGGTTTTCCACAGGTAGGCGATGGCGTCCAGGCGGATGATGTGCGCCCCGCGAGCGATGTAGAAAAGCAGGACGTCGGCAATTTCCAACAGCACTGCGGGGTTGGCGTAGTTCAGGTCGATCTGGTCTTCGCTGAAGGTTGTCCATACCCGCCGGACGCCGCGGGCGGTTTTCACCGCCGTGAGCAGCGGCCAGGGGCGCGGGCGCACGACTTGCGAGAGGTCGGCCTCGGGGGGCGGCACGATGAAGTAGTCGGTGTAGGGCGATTCGCCGCGCAAAAAAGCCCGAAACCATGTCGATTGGCGGGAGACGTGGTTGATGACCGCGTCGAACATCAAGAGGTAGTCGTCTTCCAGCCGTCGGATGTCTTCCCAGGTGCCCAGGTTGGGATCGACGCGGCGGTAGTCGATCACCGAGAAGCCGTCGTCGGAGGAGTAGGGGAAAAACGGCAAGAGGTGGACGGTGGAAATTTCATCCCCCAGGTAGGCGCGCAGAAAGTGGTGAAGCGTGCGCAAAGGTGGTTCGCCGGGGCGGCGGAACTGGTCGCCATAGGTGATCAGCACGGCGTCGCGGGCGGTGAGGCGCTCGGTGGGCGGGGGGGCGGCTTGCAGGGCAGGATGGGCGCGGCGGAAAGCCGTCAGCCGTTGGCGCAAGAGCCTGGCCGCGGCATCACCGTGGGTGGGGCCGTAGAGAAAGCGCAGCAGGTCGGGCAGGGTGGGCATGGGAAGGGAGGAGCGGCAAAAAGCGTAGCGCAGGGCGAAGCGAGGCTATGAGGGTTCGTCGTGAACGGCAACGATCTTCTGGTACACCGCTCGCCGGGGCCATCCGCTGGCAGCGGCCAGGCGGCGTGCCAGGGCAGAAGGGCTTTCACCGGCTTGTAGCCCGGCGGCGATGGCGGCCTCCAGTTTGGCCTCTGGCCATCGTTGGGGCGCTTGCGGCTGTGCGCCGCCGATCACCAGGGTGAATTCGCCGCGCGGAGGGTGGGCGGCAAAGTGCGCCCGCGCCTCGGCAACTGTGCCGCGCAGGATTTCTTCGTGGGCTTTGGTCAGTTCCCGCGCCACGGCGATGGGGCGCTCGCCGCCCAATATCGCTGCGAGGTCGTCCAGCGCGGCTTGCAGGCGGTGCGGTGTTTCCAGGAAGATGAGGGTGTAGGGCAGGGCGGCGACCTGTTGGAGCAGGGCGCGCCGCTCGGTGGGCTTGCGTGGCAGGTAGCCGAGGTAGAGAAACGCCTCGGCCGGCAGGCCGGAGGCAACCAGGGCAGCCAGAGGGGCGCTGGCGCCCGGCACAGGCACGACGTGGTGCCCCGCGGCCAGGGCGGCTTGCACCAGTGCCGCGCCGGGGTCGTTGATGAGCGGTGTGCCGGCATCGGACACCAGGGCGACGTCGCCCTCCGAGAGGGCGCGCAACAGGCGCGCGGTGGCGCGGCGCTGGTTGTGTTCGTGGTAACTTGTCAGGCGGGTGGGGATGTCGTAATGGTTGAGCAGTTGGCGGGTGCGGCGGGTGTCTTCTGCGGCGATGAGGGGAACTTCCCGCAGCACCCGTAAGGCGCGCAGGGTGATGTCTTCCAGGTTGCCGATGGGCGTGGCCACGAGGTACAGGGTGGACATTTAGAAAGGCAGCCCCAGGCCGCGGAAGCCGGTTTTCTTGAGCGTTTTGAACATGCGGCGCATCTGGCGGTATTGCTTCATCAGTTGGTTGACGTCCTGCACGGTGGTGCCGGAGCCGCGGGCGATGCGGCGGCGACGGCTGGCGTTGAGGATTTTGGGGTTGCGCCGCTCTTCGGGGGTCATGGAGTTGAGGATGGCCTCGGTGATCTTGAGTTGCTTTTCGGCCTGTTCGGGCGAAATCTGGCGGGCGGCCTGCCCCAATTGGCCGGGGAGCATCTCCAACAACTGGCCGAGGGGGCCGAGTTTACGCAATTGGCGCAGTTGTTGGGCGAAATCTTCCAACGTGAATTCGCCCGAAAGCATCCGCTCGGCCTGGCGGGCGGCTTCTTCTTCGTCCAGCGCCTCTTCGGCGCGCTGGATCAGGCCGAGGATGTCGCCCATGCCGAGGATGCGGTCGGCCAGGCGGGTGGGGTCGAACGCTTCCA
>JALSPT010000259.1 GCA_026985785.1 Anaerolineales bacterium | reverse complement strand
CCAGCACCTGCGCCACCCCATCTTCACAGCCAATTCCCTGCCCATAAGCCAGCACCAACGTTTGCATGGCGCTGCGGCCATAGCGATGCAATAGATAATCCACAAAAGAAGCCGACTCGGCATACGCCAGCAGCGCCCCCGCAGTATCGGGGGGAAACCCTGCACACAAATCCGCGATGGGAATGAGGCGATGCTGGTGCACGGCTTCGCTCAATATCTGACGGTAATCCGGGTTGGGTTCGAGTTCACAATTGGAAGCCAGCCCTTCATTCAGCCAGGTCGGCAGGCTGCGATAACCTGCCACGCCCAACTGGCGGTACAGAATGGCGTGGGCCAACTCATGGGGCACCAATCGGCGGATCTCGCCCGGCTGCTGCGGGCCGGGAGGCAACAGCACGAACAACGCCCCAAACGCAGGGGAGGCGTGGCCTGCCACCCACCCCTCGCTGCCCAATGCGGTTTGCAGAGCGTGGGGGTCGGCATAGACGTAAATGTCCACCTGGGAAGGCGGTGGCGCCAGCCAAAGCGCCTCGGCGCGCAACACGCCTTCGCGCGCGGCGTCAACCACCTGCTGCGCCATACGCGCATCGCCGCGATACCACCAAACCCGAAAAGGCGGCGCGGCGAAATGTTGCCACTTGAACCGGTTGTCCTGCAATACGAACGAGAACGAGGGGGTAGTCAGTTCACTTCCATCCTTCAATACCAGATGAAACCAGTAATACACCGTCACAAAAGGCGGAAACGGCGTGCGCCGGAGGTCGTGATCGAAAACCCAGGTTTTCCCATCCGACAGCGTCAGGTCGCCAAACAAAGTAGCCCCCCGTAACCACGCTGCCCGATAGAACACTTCGGCGCGTTTCACCTCCCCCTCTGGCCGAAAGCGGGCCTGGAAATGAATCTGCTCACCAAAAGCATACGTGACCGTTGGGAAAACCTGAACAGGCGGTGGCGCGTCAGCCCGTGCCCGCTGGGCAGACAACCACCCCACCCCAGCCAAAAGCCCCAAAATGACCAGCGTTTTCCACCACCACGGCACGCTTTTCACTCCTCGCCGTCTTCGTCGTCCTCGCCGCCAAACAGTTTCAAAAATTCGTCCACGTCATCGTCGTGGATCATGGCTTCCAATTCCTCGGGGTCGAGATCCATCAACAACAAATCATTGACCTCGTCGGTAAAAGCGAGGTTGATGAGGGCCTCTTCCAAGGCCTGCTCCTCTTCCGGGGTGGCGGCGTTCTCTTGGGCGGCGTACAACGCATCGGCCACCTCCTCACCGCCACCAATCTCCGAAAGCGCCCACGCAGCCATCATCCGCACTTCGCTCTCAGGGTCCTCCAGCAGGTCGATCAAGTCGTCCACGGCTTCCTTGAGGACAATCTCACCCGCCGCCCTGGCTGCCTCGGCCCGCAGGGCCGGGCGCTCGTCATGGAGGTATTCCAAGACGTCCTCCTTCCAGCGAGGGTCAGCCGTGCGCCCGGCAGCAAACAGCCCGCTGATCTGCCATTCCTCCTGCGGGTGCGCCAGGGCACGCTCGATCCAGCGTCCGATGTCCAAATTCAGCGAATATCCCAACACTTCCAACGCTTGGCGGCGCACGACGTCGGGCGCTGCTTCGTCTTCCAACAAAGCGCCAAGCACTTGCTCAATGCGAGAAACATAACGGGCGGGCAACTCTTCCAGCGAGGCCAGGTACATGTACCCTCCCAAAGCCCCCACGGCATTGGCGCGCACCTCCACGTCGGGATCATGCTGTGCGATGTCCAAAAAGCGCTCAATCAGCGCGTAGTCCTCTTCCACCCACAGCACACGAATGGCGTTGAACCGCACCTGAGCATCGGGGTCATCCAACCCGATGAGCCCGACCTCTTTGAACGAGGCAGTCAAGTCGTCCTCGGTGACGACTTCCATCTCTTCGAGGATAGCGCGACGGCGCTCCAGCGGAATGCGGGGCCACACCTCCCGCAGTTGCTCGACCTGTTCAGGCGACAGGTCCACCAGGTGATAGAAATAATTAGGCGGCAAAGGTTGTTCAGCGTCGACCAACGCCCGAAGAACCTCGGCAAAACCGTTCTCGGATTTCGTTTCCATGGAATCACTCCTCGTGTTCAAGCATCCGCAGCGCCTGCTCCCCTTCGGCGAGGCTCCGCTCTACCCACCATTGTACCGTACGTCGCCCCGCCTGGGGATGGCGGCCAATGGAGGACCACACCGTGGGCGCTGCGTGGCGGAGGCTCTCCACTGCACCCTGACGCCAGCGGCGATAATCGGCCAACATGCTCTCAGGGGAAGGCATCCTCTCCGGCAGCGGCGGCAACACATGGGAAGGCGCTGCGCCTTTCAGCAGCGCCATCAAATTGGGATAGCCGACCTGTTTTTCCCACCACCACAAGCGCAGCAAGACCCGATTGGCCTGAGGTGAAGCAGCGGAAGCCTTCCAGGCAGCCTTGAGGGCATCGGGGTGCCGCTCCCACGTTGCCAACAGCGCCTGGCGGTAGCGACGCAGTTCTTCCATGTTGCCCACCTATGAGGTTCGCAGCACCCATCCGTTGGCATCCGGGTGCTCGGCCAACCAACGCGCCATTTCACCCGGCGAGGTGGGCGGCGCGGCCTCCCCCACGGCCTGGGCGGCAGTGGCAAAGGGCACGGCCTCGGGAGGCGCGGTTTCGTCATCCGGCCAAATGAGGTGAACACGGATATGTGCGGACGCCAACACGCGCGCCGCGTGGCGCGCCAGAGCAAGCAAGCCCTGCTTACCGGCCTGATAGGCCACGCTGTCCGGCTGGTCGGGTTGAGCGCCGAAGAAAACCATCGTGCCACCGCCCTGCGCTTGCATGATACGCCCCGCCACTTGCGCCGCGAGAAAGGGCAGGGTGAGGTTGCTATCCAAGGTGCGATGCCAGTCCCACTCGTCCAGCCGCAAGAGATGCGCCTTGGGAGCAACGTCGATCGCGCTGACCAAGACGTCCATGCGCTCCTCGCCGTAATCGTCGCTGATGGCGTTGACCACCGTCTGAAAAGCGATTTTTTTGACCACATCGCCGCTGTAGGCTTTGGCGCGTCCTCCCGCGGCCACAATCGCCTGTGCCGTGCGCTCCGCGTGCATGGGGCTGAAATCGAAACAGGCCACAAAAGCGCCAGCCGCGCCCAACGCCAGCGCGGCTTCACGGCCAACGCCGCGCCCAGCGCCCAAAACAAGCGCCACCTGATTGGTAAAAGGCATGTAGATCACTCCTTCTGAGAAAAGAAATTCTGCTCACCCAGCCTGTCGGGGACAACGGCATGGCTTGACATCCATGGGGCACTATGGCGAAACTTCCAAGGCGTGCAGTATCTCCGCGCCAAAATGCTCAAAGCGCCAGGGGATGTCGGCCATGAGGGTGTGGAGTTCTTCCAGCGTCTGGGGATGGGCGGCAGCGATGGCCTGCATGTGGCTTTTAGGCAACACAACATCGGAGGGCACCCCCATGCGCGCCGCCGCCCGCTGGCGCCAACGGCGCAGCGCATCCAGCCGCGCCAGGGTGGCGTCGTCGGGGCGCGGTGGGCGCGCGATGGTTTTCGGGGGGGCTTGCAAACCCTGCCGAATGGCGGCCAACACGCCCCGGGCATGGTAGCGAATGCGCGCGCCGCGCATCCCCGGCACGCGCCGCAGCTCCGCCTGGTTGCGCGGCAGCCGCTCGGCCAATGCCAGCAGAGTGCGGTCGTCCAACACCTTGAAGGGCGGCACATCCCGCCGCTCGGCCTCGGCTTCGCGATAACGCCACAACGCCTCGAGCACCGCCACTTGCTGTGGATTCAGATGAGGATGTCGGCGCTGCCACAACGGCAAGCGGCCATTCGCCGCAATGGGCGTGGTCAAGCGGGCAAAATCTTCTTCCGCCAGCGGCAACAGCCCCTTGGCCGCCAACTCGGCGCGCAAAATGTCGCGCAACGGCAACAAAAAATGCGTATCGAGACGGGCATAATCCAGCAGCTCGGGGGGAAGAGGACGTCGCGCCCAATCAGCGCGCTGGTAACGCTTCTGCAGCCGAATGCCAAAATGCCGCTCCAGCAGCGCGCCCAAACCCACCTTTTCGTACCCCAAAATCCGGGCGCTCACCATCGTGTCGAACAGATTGACGAAGGCAAAGCCAAAATCACGATGGAGGCCGAGGATATCGTACTCCGCGGCATGGAAAATTTTTTCTATCGTGGGGTCGGCAAACACCGGTGCCAGCGGTGAGAGGTCGTCGAGCGCCAACGGATCAACCAGGTAATCCGCTTCCGGCGTCGAGAATTGCAACAGGCACACCTGCTCACGATAAGCATGCAGGCTGTTGGCTTCGGTATCCACGCCAATTTGGGCATGCTGCCGCAGGTCAGCCGCCATTTGCTGCAAACCGGCGGGGGAATCCACCCAAAGGGGTGGCCGAGTAGGCAAGGGGAGCGTCATGGTCAATGTGCGGGGGTAGGCGTAGCGCCGGAGGGGACGATTTGCCAGGGCTGATGCTCTGGCGCAACCACACCGAAGTGCCGCTGGATATAATCCAGGGTCACCGGCACGACGGTGGGCTGCGGCTGCGGAGTAAGGGCTTCCCGCGCGCTCCGAAGTGTGAACGAGGAAGACGCGCCGCGAGCGAGGAAGAAATTAAGCACCACCGCGTCCTGAGGAGAAACCGCCAACACGACCATATCGGGCAGTGACGGCGTGGCGCCTGGCGCAGCAGTGGGAACCAGCGGACTGCTTCCAAAGTACAACACCCGCGCCCCCCGAATGGTCAACTGCGCCACCATCCGCGGCCGTTGCCCTTCTGCCGGGATGACGTACACCGGCTCATCGAACAGGTGCGTATCCTGGATTACCCGCCCCAACATTCCGGCAGGCACAAAAGCATATGCCCCGGTCTCGACGTCCCGGCTCAACAACAACACATGGTCGGAGAGTTGGCTTTGGAAGTCGACGTCCACGTCCACGAACAAGAACGTCACCACCACATCCACGCGGTCACCGGGACGCGGCGCATAAGCCACACTATCGAGACGGGTGATGGGGTAAGCAATCGCCACTTCGCCCGGCCGGAGCATGGAGGCAAATTGTGACCCGCGCCCAATGGGCTGGCCGCGCGGCACCACCCCGCTCAGGCGCACCGGTTCCCCCACCTTCAGCGCATCACGCAGCAATTTGCCCACCACTTGCTCCGCGCTGACGGCTGCATCGGGGGGCAAATCCTTGCTCGGCAGCCGCGTCTCGGTGAGGTCGTCAGCCGTGAGCAAGGTGCCGGCCGGCAAATTGCGGTTGACCACCACCGCCTGCTGCATGACAGGGGTCGGTGTGGGCGTGGGCGTAATGGTGGGCGTAGCGGTGGGGCCCGCCGGCGTGGTCGGCATGCCGGGGAAAGTAAAGGGCACCGCACCGGTTTGGCGATACACCCATGCCCCGTAACCCATGATGAGCAAGACAACCAAAAGGAGCATGAACAACACGCCTTGCAAAAATTTGCGCACCATGACGGCCTACTCCACAAGCGGAAGCGAGGCAAACGCCTCACCCAACAGCACCTGCGCCAGGCGCTGGGTTTCGGTGAACAGGTCCACACCGGCAGGTAACTGAAATGCCATATCTACCCGCATGGTAAGCCTGCGAGCGGCTTCCACCGCCTCCGCAGGCACATCGGGGAGGGCAAGGAGCAACTTGAGGCGCTCGTAGGCGTTGGGGCCAGGGTCGGGCACGCCCCTCCGGCGGAAATATTCACCCACCACATACCCTGCCGCGCGCCGGGCTCGCACCCGAGCGCGCCCCTCCATGCCTTCGGCGCGCTCAGCCAGCCCCAAACGGATCTCTTCTTCGGCTTCAGTCTTCCACGAACTCATAGCACGCTCTTTTCGGGTTTGCGTTCCAATCGCCAAAGGTGAAGAAGCAACCCCAGCGGGAGCACCCAGGCAAAAGCAATTGCCCTTTTACCATACCACGGCCACATCAACAACCAGGCATAGGAGAGGGGCAAACTCCACCAGGGGGCGCGGAAAGTGAGAAAAATGAGATACGAATATACGCTAAAAAACGGCGTGGCAAGCGCAGAAATCACCAACGCCGCCTCGAAACGCCTTCGGCCTG
>JALSPT010000258.1 GCA_026985785.1 Anaerolineales bacterium | reverse complement strand
GGCATCGCCGCGGTGCGGGTGGAAAGCGGCCAGGTGGTGCTCCAACCACCGCCCGCTCCGGCAGGGGAAAAAGCCCACCTGCGCCCTCTGTCGCCGCCCTGGCGCACCGGCAAACGGGCTTACTGGCTGGAAATTCGCAACACGCCGCAGTGGCAGGAAGCCATCCTGGCGGCGCTGAAGGCGCTGAGCCGAACGAGGGAACGTCAAAAAGCGCCCAGGGTAACACAAAGGTCGCCGAGAGAGGCGCAGTAGACGCTCGCTCACCTTCGGTAGGCGCAGACCATTCACCAAGAGAACCCTATATCTCTCCATCGCGCTTTCCCAGCGCGCCTTTCTCATCCCCGGAGGTAACCATGTCCCGTCCCGTCATCCTGCTCACCGGCGCTTCGCGCGGCTTAGGCGCAGCAGCCGCCCGCGAAGCCGCCGCCCAGGGCTGCGACCTCGTCATCAACGCCCGCAACGCCGAGCGGCTCGAGGCCGTGGCCGAGGCTTGCCGCGCCTACGGCGCGGCCGTCATCACCGTCCCCGGCGACATTGGCGACGCCCACACCGCCCAGGCCGCCGTGGAAGCGGCCCGCGCCCACTTTGGCCGCCTGGACGCCCTCATCCACAACGCCGGGGTACTGCCCCCCATCGCCCCCATCGCCCAGGCCGACCTGGACGCCTGGGAACAGGCCTGGCGGGTAAACTTTTTCGCCGCGGTGGCGCTGCTGCGCGCCGCGCTTCCTATCTTACGGGAAAGCCGTGGTCGGGTCGTGCTGGTGTCCAGCGGCGCAGCCATCCATCCTTACCCCACCTGGGGCGCTTACTGCACCGCGAAAGCCGCCCTCAACCATCTGGCGGCGGTGCTGGCCGCCGAAGAGCCGCAAGTCACCGCTCTGGCCTTCCGTCCGGGCGTGGTGGATACCGACATGCAGGCGCAGATCCGCGAACAAGGGGCGGGCGTCATGCCGCCCAAGTTGCACGCCAAGTTCATCGCCTATCAACAGCAAGGCCGCCTGGAAGCGCCCGAAGTCGTCGCCCGCCCGTTGATTGCTGCGGCTCTGCGAGCACCTCATGCCTGGAGCGGGCACTTCGTGGCCTACTACGACGAGGAAGTCCAGGCATTGCTAAAAGACCACCCTTAAACTGCCGGAAGCCAACGAAGAGAACGTGCGGAGAGGGCGCGTAAACACACGCCCTCTCCGCCAACGCCCCACCAACGCCTGCAGGCGCAGGCAACGGCTCATGCCACGCCTGCAACAGCCGCGTCAGGAGGAGGGCCGACCACGGCCATCCCTGCCAGGCGTTAGTCTATCAACGAGGCATTTCAGCGGCACGCCCTACGAGCGCCGCGATTGATCCAAACGCCGCCGCACAAAGGTGGGAATATCCAGATCGTCGGTATTGATGGGCGGCGGGGTGTAAGGACGGCTACCGGCGCCAGAAGGCACAGGCGCAGCCTGACGCCGACTGCTCCCTCGGCTCATTGCATCCTGGTTGGCGGCGCGAAACCGATGTCCGCCACTGGAATAGTCGAAACCGGTTGCGATCACGGTCACGCGAACGCGGTCGCCCATGTTCTCGTCGATCACCGCACCGAAAATCATGTTGACATCGGGGTGTGCGGCTTCCTTGATGATCGCCGCCGCCTGGTTGACCTCGAAAAGGGTCAAATCGGGGCCACCGGTGATGTTGAACAGGATGCCACGCGCGCCATCGATGGTGATATCCAGCAGGTTGCTGGAGATGGCCGCCTCTGCAGCCAGCCGGGCGCGATCTTCGCCCTCGGCCTCGCCGACCGCCATCAACGCGGCGCCACCTTCCGACATCACGGTGCGCACGTCGGCAAAGTCCAGGTTGATCAGGCCAGGCACCGTGATAAGTTCCGAAATGCCTTGGATGCCCTGCCGCAGCACATCGTCGGCCACCTTGAAGGCATCCTGCAACTTGGCCTTC
Source organism: Anaerolineales bacterium (assembly GCA_026985785.1). GTDB lineage: Bacteria > Chloroflexota > Anaerolineae > Anaerolineales > DRMV01 > DRMV01. The sequence goes on along the minus strand of JALSPT010000258.1, from coordinate 2,554 downwards.
TTGTCCACGATTTGCAGCAGCCGGTCGTTGGGAATCACGATCAAGGTATCGACGTTCTCCTTCAACTGGGCAATCCCGGCCTCGGCGGCCTTCATGCGGCGAGAACCCTCGAAGGAAAACGGGCGGGTGACCACGCCGATGGTCAATGCGCCGACGTCTTTGGCAATTTTCGCCACGATGGGCGCTGCGCCGGTACCCGTGCCGCCGCCCATCCCGGCGGTGATGAAGACCATATCGGCGCCATCGAGCACCTTGTACAGGTCTTCCTGCGACTCCTCGGCGGCCTTGCGGCCAATCTCAGGGTCGCCACCGGCGCCCAGGCCACGGGTCAACTTCTCGCCAATGTGCACACGCGTGGCGGCCTTGGAAAGCAACAGCGCCTGGGCATCGGTGTTCACGGCCACAAACTCGATGCCGTGGACATTCTCCTCGATCATGCGGTTGACGGCGTTGCCACCGCCGCCGCCTACGCCCACCACTTTGATGCGGGCAAAGGATTCAGCATCCATGGGGGAAAGAACGGATTGAGACATACAAACCTCCTCGTAACAACTGTGGGGCGGAACAATCGCCAGTAAGCAGCGCCAACGCGCTGCGAACGGCCTGCTTTACGGCAAAAGGGCTCGCAAAAACGCCTTGACCTTCTGCCAAACTTCGGAATCGCCCTCCGACCGTCGAGCGCGACGCTCTTCCGGCGGTAAGGCGGACGTTTGCAGTAATTGGGCCCAATACAACAGCCCTACACTGGTCGCAAACGCCGGGCTTTGGATGCGGTCGGTCATGCCAAAGATGTTTTCCGCTTTGGCCACACGCACCGGCATCTCCAACGCGTCGCGCGCCATACCCTGAAAACCTTTCAACAGCGTGCTGCCGCCAGTAAACACCACACCTGCAGGTAACAACCCATCGTAGCCCGAACGGTGCAATTCGTGCCGCACCAGGCCCAAGATCTCCTGCACGCGCGCTTCGATCACGGCAACCATTTCCTGCCGATTGACGTGTACCGCTTCCTGGTCGCCAAACGAGCGCACGGTAATCACCTCATCGGCGGGCACCGCCTGGGGGTCGGTATGGCCGTAACGCACCTTGATTTCTTCTGCCCGCTGAGGCGGCAAGTGGAAAACATATCCCAAATCATTGGTCACATGATTACCACCTACCGGCAACACCGCGGTATGCCAGACATCCCCGCCGATGTAAACGGCCAGATCGGTGGTGCCGCCGCCCACATCGCACACCGCGACGCCCATCTCGCGCTCGCTGTCGGTCAGCACGGCCTCGCCCGAAGCCAAGGGGTTGAGCACAAAATGTGACACTTCCACACCGGCCTCTTGCACACACTGGCGCAAGTTGGCCACCGAGGCCTTGGCAGCGGTAATAATGTGCACCTCCGCCTCCAAGCGGTAACCGTGCATCCCCAACGGTTCGCGTACGCTCTCCTGGTCGTCGAGGCGGAAAGCGCGCTGGATGATGTGCACGATCTCCCGGTCGTGGGGAATGGCGATCGCGCGGGCGGCTTCCACGGCGCGCTGAATGTCACGGGCATCCACCACGCCGCCAGAAACACCCACCACCCCGCGGCTGATCTGGCCGGAGACATGCGACGCTGCAAGGCTCACCACCGCCGAGTCAATTTCCAACCCTGCAGCACGCGACGCCTTCTCGACCGAACGGGCAATGGCGCGCGACGCCTCGCGCATATCCACCACCATGCCCTTGTTCATGCCGCGCGAGCGCTCCAGTCCGACGCCCAGGATGCGCATCTTACCATCCGCCTCAGGGCGGGCGACCAGGGTGCATATTTTGGTGGTACCAACATCGATTCCTACCAATACAGGTGCTTCCACGGTCACGGCTCCATTCGGTAATAAGGCGCCCGCAGCGAGGCCACGTTCACCACCGCAGGTTTGAGATGGTGCGCCTGCAACCAGGCCGCGATCGCCTCGTACAGTTTCATGCGTTTGTCCATCTGGGTAAGCGAGCGTCCGACGAACACCTGCCAGCCCTGCTGGGCACGCCAGCCCAGGCCGTAACGGCGGCTGTAAACCAACGGCGTCCCCGCCGGCAAATACTTGGCCAGCGCGCGTAAGGCTCGAACTTGCTCTGGCGAAAGCATCTTCATCTCACCGGGGTGGGTTTCCACTGCCCCCTCCGGCAACGTATCGGCCTGGACGGTCAGCGCGCCCTGGGGCATGGTGCGCGCCACAGGCAGAAAGGCCACGCCTTCGGCATCCACCCACCAGGTCTTGCCGCCGCTGTGCCAAACCAGCAGCGGCTGGCGCTCCTGCACGGTCAGCACCACCCGGTTAGGGAACGAGACCGAGACCTGCGCATGGGCCACGGCGGGCAGCGCCTCGATGCGTTGCGCCAGTTCCCGCGGCGACAACACCACCACCGGGCGTCCCGTAACGCCCAGGCGGGCAGCAAGGCGCTCGGCATCCAGATGATGGGTACCGTGCACTTCGGGCACGTCCACTCTAAAGGCGGGAGCATACCACAAAGCCGCCAGGATGACAATCACCAAAAGGCTCGATACCAGCGAAAGCGCCCGCCA
>JALSPT010000257.1 GCA_026985785.1 Anaerolineales bacterium | reverse complement strand
GGCGCTCGGCATCCAGATGATGGGTACCGTGCACTTCGGGCACGTCCACTCTAAAGGCGGGAGCATACCACAAAGCCGCCAGGATGACAATCACCAAAAGGCTCGATACCAGCGAAAGCGCCCGCCAACCCAGCGAAAGCGCAGGCACCGAAGCCACAATCTCGGTATAGCGCCCGCGCGGGAAGCGCACCTGCCGCCGCACGTGGCCGGGAGGAGAGACAGCCGCCCCGCCCACCACGCCATAGCGGCTGACCACCACGGGGGCAGAAACCGCGCTGGCGGCAACCTGGGCCCGCCGCGAGGGCGCATTTGTTTGCGAGCGCCGCGTCCGACGCGGGGCAGTGGTTTTCCCTGCTCGCTGCCGACGGCGCCGCACCTGCTCGGCGCGGCTGAGGGTCTCCTCTCGTTTGAAAAACATCGTTCCCATCCTCCACCAATCGCAATCAGCGCTCCCAATGGGTGCGTTCGCGCTCGGCTTTGCGCTCCAAAGCCAGTTCGAGCAGGCGATCGAGCAAATCCGAATAGGGCAAACCGCTGGCTTCCCACAGTTTAGGATACATGCTGATATGGGTAAAGCCGGGCAAAGTGTTGATCTCGTTGATGTAAAATCGCCCGCTGTCGCGCTCCAGCAAGAAATCCACGCGCGCCATACCGGCTGCATCCACCGCCTGGTACACCTGCAACGCCAACGCCTGCACGCGCTGCATCTGAGAGGCGCTCAACGCCGCAGGAATGACAAGCGCCGACGAAGGGTCCTCGTACTTGGCCTCATAGGAGTAAAACTCGTCGGCAGGCACGATCTCGCCCGGCACGGAAGCCCGCGGGGTTTCGTTGCCCAATACACTGACCTCGATCTCCCGCGCGTCCAGCCCCTGCTCGACGATCAAGCGGCGGTCATAACGGGCGGCCAATTGCAGCCCGGCCAACAATTCGGCGCGGTCATGGGCTTTGGTAATCCCCACCGAAGAACCCAGATTGGCCGGTTTGACGAACAGCGGATAAGGCGCTACGGCCTCACAGCGAGCGACCACGCCATCCAGGTCGGCATCCACCTCGCGGCGGGTCAGCACCACATATGCCGGCGTGGGAATGCCATGCGCCCGCATCACATCCTTGAAAATGCCCTTGTCCATACCCACTGCCGAGCCGACCACGCCCGCGCCGACGTAAGCCACATCGGCCAGTTCCAACAAACCCTGCAGCGTGCCGTCTTCGCCAAACGTGCCATGCAGCACGGGAAACACCACATCCACTGGCGCATAAGGCTTGAGGGCTTCACCTTTCCACACCCACAGACCAGGGCGCGAGGGGTCAGGCAGCAGGGTCACCGGCGTCAGGTGATCGGTTTCGCCTTCCCTGAAAGCCTCCAGGACATCGGGACCGGTCAGCCAGCGCCCCTCTTTAGTAATACCCACAGGGATGATCTCGTAGCGGTCGGCCTTGAGGGCATCCAGCACCGAGCGCGCCGACATCAACGAGACCTCATGCTCGCCCGAACGGCCACCGAACAAAACCACCACACGCCGTTTATCCCTCACCGCTGCACCTCCTTCAAAAAGGTCAGCGCTTCCTGCTCCGACGGCAGTTCCCGCACCTCGTACAAAGCCGCAATCGCCTCCGGCGGCCAATCGCCCACCAGGCGAATTTCCGGCTCCAGCCACACGCCAAACCGGCGCGCCACCGTGGTGCGGGCCAAATACATCAGCGCCCAAATTTCCTGCGCCCGCGCCTCGCCGTGGTTGACGAAGAAATTGGCGTGGACGGTGCTGATTTCGGCATCGCCGACGTGGGTGCCCTTCAAGCCCGCCTCCTCGATCAGCCGCCCTGCGTAATCACCGGGCGGATTCTTGAACATAGAACCCACGCTGGCGCCCGGCGGCTGAGTGCGCTCTCGGTGGGTGCGAAACGTCTCCAAACGGCGCTCAATCGCCGCAGGCTCATCCCGGTGCAGCCGAAAAGTGGCACTCAGCACCACCGCATCGCTGCCCCGGGCCTTGAGCACACTGCTTCGATAGCCAAATTCCAGCGTCTGGGGCGCACAGAAACGGCGTCCTTCCTGCCGATGCAAGATTTCGGCCACCTGGAGCACATCGGCCACCTCACCACCGTGAGCGCCCGCATTCCCCACCACCGCGCCCCCCACCGTGCCGGGGATGCCGGCAGCCCATTCGAGCCCCGCCAACCCCATCTGCGCCGCGCGGCGCGCCAGGCTGCCCAGGTTGACGCCCGATTCGGCCCACACCGTGGGATGCTCACCATCCTCCACGAAAGCCGTCTTACGCGCCCGGTTGAGCACCACCGCGCCCCGCACCCCCATATCCGACACCAACACATTGGAACCACCCCCCAGAACCACAAAGGGGACATCCCAACGCCACAGGTGACGCGCCACCACCGCCAGTTCGCGCTCACTCCGCACGGTCACCAAGGCATCGGCAGGGCCACCCACCCGGGCCGAAGTGTACGGCGCCAAGAGGACGTCGCGTTGCACTCGCTCGCCAAAAACGGCTCGCATCTGGGCAAACAAAGCATCATTCATCATCGGGATCGCCATCCTTCCAGCGCCCGGCGGGTCAATTCGGGCGCATCCCCGGCGGAAAGCACCACGACCACCGCAGGCGAGCGGACTTCGTCGAGCAGCACCGCGGCGGCCTCGCCGAGGGTCGGGGTAAAGTACACGCGAGGGTGTTTCAACGCGGCAGCCACCTGGCGGGGGTCGAAATCGGGCGGCGGCGTTTCCCGCGCGGGGAAGACATCGGTCACCACCACCCCATCCGCGTCGCCAAACGCCTCAGCAAAGCGGGGCAAGAGGGTCAGCGTGCGGCTGAAAGTGTGCGGTTGCCAGACCGCCCACACCGCGCGGTCAGGGTAGCGCCGCCGGGCAGCAGCCAGGGTGGCGCGAATCTCGGTGGGGTGGTGGGCATAATCATCCACAAAAACCACGCCGCCCGCCTCACCAATCACCTCGAACCGCCGCCCCGTGCCACGAAATTCCGCCAGCGCCTCCGCCGCCGCGCCGACGTCCATCCCCAAACGATGAGCCATGGCTACCACGGCCAGCGCATTGGCAACATTGTGCTCCCCAGGCACGGCCAGAGAGACTTCGGCCAGCCTTTGCCCCTGCCACAGGGCGACGAAATCGTAACCACCGCGAGCGTTGGCGCGCAGATCTCGCCCTTCGTAATCGGCTGGGTGGCGCAAGCCATAGGAATACCCTTTACCGCTATACTCCTCCGCCAGACGGCGACTGCCAGCATCGTCGGCGCCAGCCAGCAAAAAGCCATCAGGGCGAATGCGCGCAGCAAAACGGCGGAAAGCGGCAAAGAAATCCTCCACGGTAGGGAAAAGGTCGGGATGGTCGTGCTCGATATTGGTGACCACGGCAGCGTACGGTTCGAGACCGAGGAACATATGATCGTACTCGTCGGCTTCGATGACGAAAAAGCGCCCGTGGCCCGCGTGGGCGTTGGCATTCAAATTGCGGGCTTCGGCACCAATGATAAAAGTAGGGTCGTGTCCCAACGCCGTCAACACCCACGCCAGCATGGCCGTGGTGGTGGTTTTGCCATGGGAGCCAGCGACTGCCACCACGTCATGCTGTGCGGTGAGGTCAGGTAAAAACTCACGCCGTTTGAGCACCGGCACCCCTGCCATGCGCGCTGCGACGATATCGACGTCCTCGTCCGGCACCGCCGAAGAGCGCACCACGACGTCGGCCTGGGCAGCCCTCTCAGGCGCGTGCCCCACCGTCACCGCGACGCCCAAGGCGCGCAATGCCTCGGTACGTGGTGAAGCCTGCCGGTCGGAGCCGCTGACCTCCCAACCGCGCTCGGCCAACACCCGAGCCATCGCCGAAAGCCCGGTGCCGCCAATGCCGACAAAGTGAACCGTCCGCCTCACTTTATCCCTCACCTCAAACCAAAAAGACAATAATAAACACGAAAGCAATCGCTACCACGCTCTGAATACCACCAGGCAATCCTAAAAACATATAAGGTAAATGTTGCTCCATAAACACCGAGAGTGTATCAGCAGGGTTCGGCGGTCTGACAAATTGCGGCCAGGGATATCCAGCCTGTGCCAAGTAGTACCAAAGCAAACCAATCAACAAATAGCCATTGAGGCCACCAAGGAAAAGACCCAATAAGGCGCTCTGCAATGTACCAAGGCTGCGGCTGGCCGAACGCCAGCGCGGAGTTTGATACCCAAAAAACACAAGAAAAACAAGAATAGCCCCTCGCACCAAGAACTTTTGCGGTGAGTGCTCCGGCAAAAGGTGAATGGCAGCCACATACTTGTCAGCCAAGCTAATTACAAACACGCCCAAAGAAATACTCGCGGTCACCAAAACCTCTTTGTACCAGCCGCGCAGCATTCCCATAAGAGAAAAAATGACGACATTAACCACCATAAACGCCCCGAGGGTAATCATCCCTCCACCTCCTGCCGAGCCACCTCGATCAAAAGTGCCGCGATCTCTTGAGCAGCCTGAGGGCGAGCCAAAGAACGCATTGCCTCGGCCATACGAGCACGACCGGTCACATCTTCCATCAACGCCAGGACAGTTGGAACCAGATCCGCATCAAGACGCTCATCAGGCAGCAAGCGGGCGGCCCTCCGTTCGACCAGATAAGTCGCATTCACCTGCTGATAACGCCAGGCATGAGGATAAGGCACCAGCACAGCGGGCAGGCCAAACAAGGGGAACTCACCCAACACCGATGCTCCTGCCCGAGAAACCACCAGGTCGGCAGCCGCCAGCGCCGCGCCCATGTCCTCATGTAAATACGGGAAGGCCAGGTACCGCTCCCGCAGCCGTGCGGGCAAATCTCGTCTTGCCTTGGCGACCTCTTCCCAGTCCAACTTGCCGGTCAGGTGCAGCACATACGTCCGAGGCAAAAGCGCCTCGATGCCACCCACGAGGGCACGATTGATGGAGCGAGCACCTTTGCTGCCGCCGAAGACCAACAACACCGGTGCATCCTGAGGGAAGCCAAAATGTGCCCGTGCGGTGGAGCGCTCCCATTGGCGGAGATCCTTCCGTACCGGATAGCCGGTAACAACCAGGCCGCGATGGCCGGGGAAAAACGCCTTGGAGGCTTCGGCAGTCAGCGCGATGCGGTCGGCCAGCCGCGCCAAAGTCTTGAGCGCCAAGCCGGGTTCGATATCGGGCACGTAGAGCACGGTGGGAATCCGGCGTCCGGCCAATCCCACCGGCACGGCCACGTAGCCGCCGGTAAAGAAGAGCACATCGGGGCGAAATTCCCGCAACAGGCGCCGCGCCTGGCGATAGCCGCGTGCCAATTGCCACACATTGCGCGGCAACTGACGGAGGCCCACACCATGCACCCCCGCTGCGGGCACCGCCCGAAACGGCACACCGGCACGCCGCACCAGGTCGGCTTCCATGCCGCCCTGGCCGCCTACCCACAGCACTGCTTCCACCTTATCGCCCAGCGCCTGAAGCACCGACAGGGCGGGATACACGCCGCCGCCGGTCCCCCCGGCGCAAACTAACAACCGCACCGGTATCTCTCCTCGCTTGCTCTGCTTCGCGGGACGCAGCGCGCCCCACACTCAAAATCAGCCCAACCGCGCTCAAAGCACTCACCATGTTCGAGCCGCCATAACTGATGAACGGCAAAGCATTGCCTGCCAACGGCAACAGGTTGAGCATCATGCTCATATTGGCAAACGCCTCCAATCCCAACCACAACGCCAGGCCAGAGGCCAGCAAACGCCCGTACACGTCCGGCGCGCGCAATCCAATCCTCACACCACGCCACACAACTACCGCGAACAGGAACACCATCACGGCGGCCCCTACAACACCATACTCCTCCGCAACCACCGCGAAGACGCTGTCGCTGTGCGGCAAGGGCAAGCCACTCACCTTGATTTGGGAACGCCCTGGCCCCACACCAAACCAACCGCCACGGGCAGCCGCTGAGATGGCCAAGCGAATTTGGTCTGCCGCTTTCGCGGGATCACCCAGGCCTATCAAATACTCCCGCATGCGCGTCATCCCCTGCGGGTAAAGCAACAACACCACCAAGCCACCCAACAGCGCCGCGCCCCCCACAAGCAGCAACTGCCGCAGGCTGCCGCCCGCCAGGAAGAACATCAACATCCCCACCACTACAATCGTCGCGGCGGCACTCAAATCCGGTTCCATCATCACCAAACCGCCCGTGACGCCCAAAATAAAGCCCAGCGGGTACAGACCATACTCGCGCTCGCCCAATCGCCCTTGCCGCCGCGCCAACCACACCGCCAAGTAAAACACCGTCGCCACCTTGGCCATTTCAGACGGCTGAAACGAACCACCATGAAGGAAACGCCCCGTACCGCCTCCGAGGTGCTTGAGTACCAGCACCAAAAACAACATGACCCACGTCCCAAACAGCGCCAACGGCGCAAGTTTCTGCCAGCGGCGGTAGTCCACCGCGGCCAAAAACACAGCCCCACCCGCGCCCAACAAAACGAAGATGGCCTGCCGCCGCACCAATGCAGCCACATCGACCGTATCGTTGGATAAACGGCGGCCAAAAAACCACTGAAACTCCGGGCTGGCCGAATATACCATCAGCAGCCCCCACAGCACCAGGGCAGCCACCGCCACGACCAACCAACCATCGGTGCCTACCAGCCACTCGGGAGGACGCCACGTCGGGCGGCGTCGCTTTACAGAGCGTTGACCCATTGGCGGAACCTCTCTCCACGTTCGGCAAAATCGCGAAATTCGTCGAAACTGGTGCCACCGGGCGAAAGCAGTACCACATCACCCGGCTCTGCGGCATGATAAGCCGCCCGCACAGCCTCTTCCAGCGAGCGGCAGCGCAACACGGTTGCCGGGAACGGCCCTTCGGCCTGCGCCAGCGCAGCGAGGATCAAATCGGCGGCTTCGCCAAATACCACCAGCGCCCGCACGCGCTGCCGCACCAAAGCCGCCCAGTCGCCCCAGGGCAGATGCTTGTCGCGCCCACCGGCCAGCAATACGATGGGCTCGTCGAATGAACGAATGGCGGCCATGGCCCGCTCCGGCGCGGTGGCAATGGAATCGTTGTACCACGCCACCCCATCGAGCACCCGCACCAGTTCCAGCCGATGCGGCACCCCGGTAAAACCCTCGACCCCCGCGCGCATGTGCTCCGGCGTCAGCCCCAGCGCCGCGCCCACAGCAGTTGCAGCCAGCACATTGTACAAGTTGTGCTCGCCCCGCAGGCGAATGACCTCGCGGGGGAACAACGGCGTCGCCTCGCCGCCCTGCTGCAGCATCAACATCTCACCGGCGAGGAAAGTACCATCCACGCCATGAGGCGGCGCGGCGAGGCCAAAAGTGAGCAACCTGCCACGCACCTCCTGACGCAGCGCCCAGGCGCCGGGGTCTTCCCGACCCAGCACAGCGACATCAAAGGGCTGCTGGAAGGCCAAAATGCGGGCTTTGGCCGCGGTGTACGCCTGCATGGTGCCGTGGCGGTCAAGGTGGTTGGGCGTGATGTTGAGCACCGCGGCGACCTGGGGAGCGGTGTGCATCAGTTCCAACTGGAAACTGGAAAGTTCCATCACGGCCAGGTCATCGGACCGCATAGCGTCCACGTCGGCGATGAGGGGGTTGCCGATGTTGCCTCCAACCCAGACTTTGCGCCAGCGGCGGGGCAGGGCCTGGGCTGGCGCTTCTTCCTGGCTATACGAAATCCCCGCCACCTCCGCCGCGGCGCTGGCCGCCATGCGGCCCACCAGCGTGGTCGTGGTGGTCTTCCCTGCCGAGCCGGTAATGCCCACCACCGGACAGGGCGCGACTTCCATGAAAATCTGCGCTTCGTTGCTCAACGGAATGCCCCGCCGCGCGGCCTCCTGAATCAGGGGCAGTTCCAGCGGCACACCGCCCGAAGGACAGACCAGACCCACGCCGTCCAGGGCTTCCAGAGGATGGCCGCCGGTGATCCAGCGCACAGGCAGGTCGGCCAGGCGCTCCCGCGCGGCGTCCAGTTGCGCCAGGGGGCGGCGGTCGTTGAGCACCACCTCGGCCCCGTGCCGCGCCAGATACTGCGCCAAGGCCGTGCCCTGCCGCCCCGCGCCGATGATCAGTACCCGTTGACCGCGCCAATCAACCGCCATAACCCACCGCCACCGCCACACCAATCATGGCCGCAAGCAAACCGATGAGCCAAAACCGTTGCACCACCTGGGTTTCACTCCAACCCAACAACTCGAAATGATGGTGCAAAGGCGACATCTTGAACAGCCGCCGCCCTCCCGTCAATTTGAAGAAGCCAACCTGCAAAATCACGCTGAGGGCTTCGGCGAGCGGCACAATGGCAATAATCGGCAACAAAAGCCACTGGCCGGTCATCAGCGCCACCACGCCCAACACCGCTCCCAGAGAGAGCGAGCCGGTATCACCCATGAACAACTGCGCCGGATGGACGTTGTACCACAAAAAGCCGAAAATGCTCCCCACCATGATGAATGAAAACCGCGCCAGGTAGACTTGACCCTGCATCAATGCGATGCCACCATAAGCCGCAAACGCCGTCGCCGCAATCAGCCCCGCCAGGCCGTCCAGGCCATCCGTCAGGTTGACGGCGTTGCTGGTGCCCACCATGACAAACACCGCGATCAACAAGTACCAGCCGCCCAAATGCAACGGGCGAGGGATGCCAGGCACGAGGAGTTCCGGCACACCCAGATAATGCTGCAGGCCGTAGGCAGCAATCAACGCCAACACCACTTGCAACGCGAACTTGGTGCGCGCCCGCAGCCCTTCACCCTTGCGCCCTCGCAGACCGGCCCAATCGTCCACCGCGCCCAGGGCCGCAAAAGCCAACAGTACCGCCAACGGCAGCAACACCGAGCGCCCCGATTGGGTAAAGCCCAAAATCCAACCGGCGTTCAGCAGCAGGGTCATGAAAGTGACCGGCAGCACGATCATCAAGCCGCCCATCGTGGGCGTGCCCAATTTGGAAAAGTGCCGTTCGGGGCCGTCCAGGCGGATGATTTTGCCAATGTGAAAGTGGCGCAAAATCTGGAGCAACGGGTCGCCCCAAATCACCGTGAGCACAAAACTCAACGCCGCAAGGCTGAGCGCCAGGGTGGTAGGGGTGGGGGAAGTGATCATGCCTCGGCCTCCAGGGCGCTCACGATGTGATCCATCTGCATCCCGCGGGACCCCTTCACCAACACCACATCGTCGGGGCGCAGCAGATCGCGCAGCAGCGCCACCGCCTCGGTAGCCGTGGGCATCTCGAATATCCGCTCCGGCGGCATACCGGCCTGCCGGGCTGCCGCGGCGATCACCCGCGCCCGCTCGCCCACCGCCACCAACACCGTCGCCACTTCCGCCGCCCGCAAGCCGACTTTCCAATGCCCCTCGTGCTCATAGGGGCCGAGTTCCAACATATCACCCAGCACGGCCACCCGCCGCCCCGGCAGATCGGCCAACAGGTTGAGCGCCGCCAAAGTGGACTGGGGCGAGGCATTGTAAGTGTCGTCCAACAACAACGCGCCGTTTTCGGAGCGCACCGCCACCAGCCGCAGTTGGGCATAGCCCGAGCGCAGGCCAGCGATGATCTCGCCCCACGTCAACCCTTCGGCAAGCCCTACCGCCGCTGCCCGCAGCACGGTATGCGCCGAATGCCGTCCCAGCAGCGGCACCTTGGTCACCACCGTGTCACCACGATAATGCAAGCGCAAGCGGATACCATCCAGGCCCAGCCCCTCGATCTGGTCAGCCCACAAATCGGCCCGCGGAGAAAGGCCGTAGAAAAACGTCTGCGCTTTGGTTTGCTCGGCCATGCAGCGCACCCACGGGTCGTCGTAATTGAGCACGGCCACACCCTCCGGCGCAGGCGGCAGCGCCTGCACCAACTCCGCCTTGCCGCGCGCGATGGTCTCCTGCGAACCGGCGCGCTCGGCATGCACCAGCCCCACATTGGTCACCACACCCACCTGCGGCTGCGCAATGTCGCACAACAAGGCGATTTCGCCGGGCACATAGAAACCCATCTCCAGCACGGCGCGCTCATGACCGGGGGTGAGGCGCAACAGGGTCAACGGCAGGCCGATTTCGTTGTTGAAATTGCCGAGGTTTTTCAACGTCCGGTAACGGCTTGCCAACACCTGGGCAGTGAGTTCTTTGGTGGTCGATTTGCCCACACTGCCCGTAATGCCAACCACCCGCACGTGCGACATCTTCCGCCGCCAAAAGCGCGCCACCTGTTGCAAGGCAGCGAGGGCGTCCTCCACCTGCAAACAGCCAGGCAGCCGAAACGCTTCCCACGCCCGCGTGTCGAAGCCGCCCCGCAAATCCAGCAGCGGACAATCGTCCACTGGCCGGGTCACCAACGCCAGGGTCGCCCCTCGCGCGAAGGCATCTTCCACAAATTCATGGCCGTCGCGCCGCTCCCCCGGCAAGGCCACGAACATGCTGCCGGGGATGACCTGCCGCGAGTCCACCACGGTCTCCGGGATGACCTCCTGCCCCCCTGGGGGACGGGTATGGGTGAGGGCTTCGACCACGTCGGCAACTGTCAGCATGTTTCCACCTACGGTTGGGGCTCCTGAGAAATGGCAACCTGCTCCCGCACTTTATCGGGCGGCACATGCTCCAAAGCGGCGACCCGCTTCACCATACGAGCAAACACCGGGGCTGCCACAATGGACGCCCAGCGGCTGGTCTTGGGCTTCTCCAGCCACACATAGATCACGTACGCCGGTTTCTCGGCAGGGAACCACCCCACGAAAGAAGCATTCGTCATGTTGGTTACATACCCCTGCCCTTGGACGGCAATTTCAGCCGTCCCCGTCTTCCCGGCCACACTGTAACCCTCCACCAACGCGGCGGAAGATTCGCCCTTGAGCGACGCCGCCAGCATTTGTCGCATCGTGCGGGCGGCCTCCGCAGAGAGCACCTGCCGGGTTCCACTGCTGCGGTACGGATAGGCGCGCCCATCCACCACTTCATATTGCAAGACGTGCGGGGTGACCAGATAGCCGCCATTGGCAATGGCCGAGGCAGCGGCCACCATTTGCATCGGCGTCACCGCAATCGCCTGGCCGAAGGCCTGAGAAGCAAAATCCGAATACGACCACATCGAAGCGCCAGGGTAGCTATACCTCCCCGAACGCTCGCCGCCCAAATCCACGCCGGTGGGGCGCCCAAACCCAAAAGCCCGCAAATAGGCATAAAACCTCTCCTTGCCCAATTTGTCCACCGCCACCCAGGCAAGACAGGTGTTGAGTGAATGCTGCAGACAACCGACCATCGTCTGATCGCCCCACCCGCCGCGGTTCCAGTTCCACACCGTGTGGCCGGGCACCGAAAAGGTGCCGACGTCGTGGAATACTGTGGTGGGCCTCACCGCCTGAGCATCCACGGCAGAAGCCATCGTAACGATTTTGAACACCGACCCCGGCTCGTAAACCCGCTCGACGGCAAAATCCAACGCTTTCCATGCCTTAAGATGCGCCTGAATGGCGTCGTAATTATTGAGATTTGGGCGCGGATACTGAGCAACCGCGAGGAGCGCCCCCGTGTAGGGATCAGCGACCACGATGGTGGCGCTGTCGGCCTTCGTTTGCTCTACCGCTCGCGCCGCCTCGGCCTCTGCCTGTTGCTGCAACACTCGATCGATGGTCAGGTACAAGGCGGCTGGCTTGCGGGGACCTCGCCTGCCCTGTGCGTCGCCCTCCGACCACGGCGCGTAGGGGTAAGAAACCCAGGCCACACCGCCTTTCAGCAAAGCATCGTAATACTGCTCAACCCCACCATAGCCCTGGCCGGAACCCACCGCGACAAAACCCAACACATTGGCCGCGATCCCCCCCTCAGGATAGAAACGCACCAACCGGCGGTGGAAGTCAAGCACGTCGCTCAGGGTAACTTTTTTCCCCTCAGGCGTGGTGTAATACCAGTTTTCTTCCTGAGCAAGCAACACCTCCCGCTGCCGGGGTGTGGCGCGATTGGTAACCAGCACCGCAGCCACCCCCCGCGCCTTGTTGGACACCAACGCCCGCAACAACGCTTCCTCGTCCAGCCCCAGGGTGACGGCCAGGTCATGAGCAATTTGCGGAAACGCTTCCCCAGGCGTTTTGCCAAGGCGCAAGTCCACCTCGTACGCCTCGCGGTCCCCTGCCAAGAGATGTCCATCGCGGTCATAGATCAAGCCTCGTGGCAACGGCACCGTTTCGGCATAATCGCCTCCTGCCATACTTACCAATGCTGCCCGCTCGGGGCCGATCTGCAACATCACCATACGCACCACCACCAGAACGCCCAAAGCAAGCACCACCCCCACAGCAACAGCATAGCGCCACCCGGCGGCCAAGGGAGCAACACCGGCATCTTCATTTACAAGGGGCAAAGGTGAGGAAACGTGGCGGGTCATTGCGCAGGCTCCAGCAACAAATAACGCTCCAACCACCGCACCAGAGAGATCGTGTACGCTTCAGGTAGCGGAGGACGAGAGGGAGGTAACGGGCGCGCTTGGGGGAGGGCGACAGCCTCTTGAGGCAGCACATCGGGAGGAACCGGCACAAAATGCTCCTGCTCTACCGAAAGCGGGTGGTAACCCTCCCGCTCGGCCACACGCAGCAGGTGATCCACCGAGGTCAACTGGGCAAGCCGCGTCTGCAACACCACGATTTGCTGTTGAGTGTCCAACACGGCTTGCTGACGGGCATGCAACTCATAATTCAAGACCAGGGCCTGCGCCGAGAAATGCACCTCCAACGCCAACACGGCAGCCACCGCGACCATCGCGGCCAAAGCCCACAGCACCCGACGGGCTTGCCTGCGCCAGGGCAACTCACGATAGGCTTGTTGTAAACGCTGAACATGACGGTTCATGCCGTATTCCTCTGCAAGCCTTATGCCAGTTTTTGGGCCACCCGCAAACGTGCGCTGCGGGCGCGGGGGTTGGCGGCAACTTCTTCCGCCGTAGGGCGAATGGGGAACGGCCGAAGCAACCGCAAGCGAGCCGATGCGTCGCATTCGCACCATGGTCTTTCAGGCGGGCAGGAGCAATAGCCGCTCGCCGCCCGCAAAAAGCGCTTCACGATCCGGTCTTCCAAAGAATGGAAAGCAATGACAGCCAACCTGCCGCCCGGTGCCAAAGCCTCCACCGCTTGTGGTAAAACGGCCTCCAGGTTCTCCAGTTCCCGATTGACCGCAATGCGCAACGCCTGAAAGGTGCGGGTGGCGGGGTGCATCCCGCGACGCCCGGCAGAGGTTGCCGCTGCCACCACTTCGGCCAGGCGGCGGGTAGTGTAAATGGGGCGATGACGCACAATGGCCCGCGCCACCTGACGGGAACGCCGCTCTTCACCATAACGCCACAGCAAGTCGGCCAACGCTTGCTCATCCAGCGTATTGACCAGGTCGGCGGCAGTGAGCGGCTGTTCGGGGTCAAAGCGCATGTCCAAAGGGGCATCTTCACGGAAAGAAAAACCCCGCTCCGGGGTATCCACCTGCATGGAAGAAAGCCCCACGTCCAGCAAAATGCCGTCAACCGCCTCCCAGCCCACGGCATGCAGTTGCTCTGTCAAGGTGGCGTACGAGGCGCGGCGCAGAATAACGCGTCCGCCAAACGATGCCAAACGATCAGCCGCCAGGCGCAGAGCCTCAGGATCGACGTCCAGCCCCAAGAGCAAGCCCGCAGGGCTGCTGGCGTCCAGAATACCAAAAGCATGCCCACCGGCACCCACCGTCCCATCCACGTACCGGCCAGGCGAATAGGGGCGCAAGGCCCGTAAAACTTCATGGTAAAGTACAGGCTGATGAGCCCACGCCATACCGCGGCTTCCTAAGTCGGAGAGAAGGCTTCGTCGCCGGGCGAAAGATCCAGCGCCGCGAATCGGCGTGCGTTTGCCTCGGCGTCCTGCAATAGCATCATCTGCTGCTGCCAGTCCTCCGGCGGCCAGATCTCAAAATAATCGCCCACGCCCACCACCACCGCCTCGCCATCCAAAGCCACGGCTTCTCGCAGGTAAGGAGGAATCAGAATACGCCCTGCCCCATCCAGTTCTACCGGGCTGGCAGCGGAAAAAATCAACCGCTTGAGTTGGCGCGCCACCGGGTCGGTCATGCTCAAGGCATTCACCCGGCGGTAAATCCGCTCGAAGACGGGCGGCGTCAACACCATCAGGTTGCGGTCAAAGCCCTGCACCAGGTAAGCGCCCCCCTGTAAGGCTTCTCGAAAACGCACAGGGACAGTCAAGCGGCCTTTTTTGTCGAGGGTATGGTGATAACGCCCCAAGAACATGTGTTCGCGTCTCCCTTTAAACGCAGAAACGCCGCTGACCGGCGCTCCACTTTACGACACTTTCTCCCACAACCACCCACAGTATAAACGATTTCTCGCCAAAACGCAAGTCGCATTTTTCAACTTTTCATCGCACCTAAAAATCACATCAACCCCCTTCGCCATTTTCCTATAGTACTTTCGTCCCGAAACATCAACGTTTGCTGTTACAATTAGAATGCACTTTACGAGCAGGCGCCTTCGGATGGGGAGGGCGCACCTCCACACTTCCCCCATCCTATCCAATCCCCTGGCAAGGTAATGTTTCGCATCTGGCTCCTCCAATCTCCTTCAGCCCCGCTGACGTGGGTCTATAAAACGTTAAGAACCAGGTTCCCCAGCACGCAAGTGAGCATCTTAGACAACCGCGCCACGTGGAAACGCGCCACGCAGCGTCAACCCTGGCCAGATATCGTGATCACCCCCCTTGACCTGCCATGGACGACTGCTGAGAAAATCCTCCTGCAGTTCAAAAACCAAAACCTTTCAGTGCCCATCCTGCTGGTCAGCGATCACGCCACAGAAGGGCAACTGGCACGCCTGCTCGATCTGGGAATACACGCCTACCTCCCTTACACACCACCCCAACCTTTACTCCTTGCTGCCCACGTCCGCCGCCTTTTACGACACGATCCCCAGGCATTGGCCATGCGGCTCTCCTTCCTGGAAGAGGTGGACAGCAAGCTGCTGATGTCAGACAACACACGTACCATTGCCCAAGAAGCCCTGCAGATCCTGGCTCGTACTGTCCAGGCACAGTGGGGCTTTTCCGCCTTCGTGAACAAAAAACAAAGCCCCATTGCCGAAATTTTGGGGGGCTACCCTTCCAATGAGCCTTCTCACCCTTTCCAACCCGGAGAACGGCACCCGCTGGAAACCCTACCCGTCATCCCCTCGCCAGGAGAATGGGCAGTACACCCTGTCGACGATCTGCCCCCCAGCCCCCTACGCGAAACCCTCCAGGCCCAAGGTCTGCGCTGGGTGGGCGTATACCGTCTTTTCATCGGCCCGGAACTGTACGGCCTGCTGCACCTCGGCTGGCGTCGCAAAAGCGACATCTCCCCTTCCGGTCTCCGCTTTGCCGGTTCCACAGCCCGCTGGCTCTCGGCCATCGTGTACCGTGTTCTCCGTCTCTCGGCAGAACGCGACCTCACCCATCAATGGCAAACCACGACCCACCTGATGCTCTCGCTCAACCGCTCCCTGGATTCCGACACCATCTGGCAACGGCTGCTCAAAGGCATCCGCGAAGTGGTCCCTTATGAACAGGCATCCATCTGGCAACGAAACCCAGACGGCACATTCACCGTTCATTATTTGGAAGGCTACGACGTTTCGTGTGAACAATTCAACACCAGCATCTCCCATTTGCCCCTCCCCCCTGAACAGTGGACCACCTTCACCATCATCTCAGAAACCAAACGTCCGCTTCTCATCCCAGACACAACCAAATTCCCCGCCTGGCAACGGCTGGATTTCACCGAGCACATTCGCTGCTGGCTTGGCATTCCAGTAGTGTACGACGACGCTCTGCTCGGCATTCTGGCCCTGGATGCCAGTCAGCCTCACACTTTCACCACGCAACACCTCCAAACTGCCCAAACGCTCATCACCGCGGCCACCATCGCACTGGAAAATGCCCGCCTTTTCGAAATAGAACAGCGCCGCCGACAACAACTCAACGCGTTGCGCCTTGCCAGCCTGCAACTCGTCTCTTCCTTGGATATCCGCGAAGTGCTGGCCAACCTGCTACAACAGGCCGTCTCCCTGGTCAGCGCCGCCGATGCCCACATCTTTTTCTACGACGGCCAAAAGCTCTCTTTCGTCGCCTCCTTCTGGGAAAACCAGATCCGCCCTCGCCCTCTCCAGGAACCCCGCACCCACGGCATCACCTACACCGTCGCCCGCTCGGGCCAGCCCTACATCGTCCCCAGCGTTCGCGACGACCCCCTCTTCCACGACGCCCCCTGGGATGGCGCCATCATCGGCCTGCCATTAATCTCCCACCGACGCGTACTGGGGGTGATGAACATCGCCTGGCACGAACCCCATCAGTTCACCCAGGAAGAGATCGAAATACTCAAAATGCTGGCCGATTACGCCGCCATTGCCCTGGAAAACGCCCGCCTGGTTGGCGACTTGCAGGGCAAAATTCAACAACTCTCCACCCTTTCCAAGGCCAGCGCAGCCCTGCGCGAATCCCAAACCATTCAAGAAGCCGCCCAAAATCTGGCTCGCCAGGCCGTCATCCTCAGCAACGCTCAACACGCACTGGTCACCCGTTTCATCGACGAGGAGAAACGCCAGATCGTCATCGAAGCCGTGGTTGGCCTCTCACCCGGTTTGATTGGCCGCTTTTTCCCCCTGGAAGAGAGCGGGCTGACGGCGCACCTCCTCCAAAACGACCGAGAATTGATTCTCGAAGATCTCGCCCACTCCCCCATTCTGAAACATCGCGAGTGGGTCGAGCAAACAGGGCCGGCCGTGGCGCTACCCTTGCGCACCCGTAGCGGCGAAATGGTGGGAATGCTGCTGGTAGGGCGAGCGTACGGCGCCCCATCGTTCACCGAGGAAGAGATCCCGCCTCTTCGAACGCTGGCCGAGATAGGCGCCACAGCCCTGCAACGCTCTCAAAGCCTGGCCGCGCTGGAAGAAGCTTTCATCCAGGCAGCCCTTGCCCTGGCCGAAGCCATGGATGCGCGCGATACCTACCACGGCGGTCACAGCAAGCAACTGGCCGAATGGGCGGTGGCCGTAGCGCGTGAGATGGGGCTTTCGGAGGAGGAAATCGAAACCATCCGCCTAGCAGGATTGCTCCACGACATCGGCAAAATCGGCATTCCGGACGAAATCCTACTCAAGCCGGGCCCCCTCACGCCTGAAGAATGGGCCATCATGCGCACCCACCCCACCATCGGCGCACAGATTCTGCGCCCCCTCCGGCGCCTGCAGCCCGTAGCCGAGATCGTCGAGGCCCACCACGAACGCTGGGATGGCAGTGGCTACCCCAAAGGGCTCAAGGGGGAAGAGATACCCATCGGCGCCCGCATTCTGGCCGTGGTGGATTCGTACGGCGCAATGATCGACCGACGCGTTTACCATGAGCCCATCAGCCGAGAAGCCGCCATTGCCGAAATTCGCGCCGCCTCCGGGCGGCTTTATGACCCTAAGGTGGTGCGCGCCTTTGAGGCTGTCGTGGAATACCTGGGCTCAGCCGACGTAAAAGCCTGATCACACCCCTGGCTGGCGCAAACGTCAGACATTTCACCCCCTTTCCCCCTTCCCTCTCCATTCAGGTAGTGGTAGACTAAAAGCACCCTTTATAGGGCACACTCTTATATGGAGGTTAATCATGCGTAGTTTCCTGGGCCGAGACATCCTTTCCCTCAAAGACT
>JALSPT010000256.1 GCA_026985785.1 Anaerolineales bacterium | reverse complement strand
ACCCGCCTGAAGGATGCCGATGCCAAAGCCCTCTTCACCGCCGACGGCTTCTACCGCCGCGGCAAAGTGGTGCAGATGAAAGCCGTCGCCGACCAGGCCGCCGCCCAGGTGTCCACCCTGAAGCACATGATCGTGCTGCGGCGGGTGGGCAACGAGGTCGCCATGCAGGCAGGCCGCGACCACTGGTGGCACGACCTCATCCCCCGCCAGCCCGCCCAGGCCGAAACCGAAGTCACCGACGCCGAAGACATCCTGATGATCATCTACACCTCCGGCACCACGGGGCGCCCCAAAGGCGCGGTGCACACCCACTGCGGCTTCCCCATCAAAGGCGCGCAGGATATGGCCTTTGGGATGGACGTCCACCCCGGCGACATCATCTGGTGGATGACCGATATGGGCTGGATGATGGGGCCGTGGCTGGTGTACGGCGCTTTGGCCTTAGGCGCGACCTTCTTCATGTACGACGGCGCGCCCAACTACCCCGCAGTGGACCGCGTCTGGGCGCTGGTCGAGCGCCACGGTATCACCCATTTGGGGCTTTCGCCCACCTATGTGCGCGCCATCATGCCCGAAGGGCTGGAACCGGTCAAAAAGCACGACCTTTCCACCCTGCGCTTCTTCGGCTCCACCGGTGAGCCGTGGAACCCCGACCCGTGGATGTGGCTTTTCGAAGAAGTGGGCGAGGGCAAGCGCCCGATCATCAACTACTCCGGCGGCACGGAGATTTCCGGCGGCATCGTGATGGGCAACCCGGTGCTGCCCCTCAAACCGTGCGCTTTCTCCGCCCCCTGCCCCGGCATGGCCGCCGATGTGTTCGACGAAAACGGCCAGCCCGTCCGCAATCAGGTCGGCGAACTGGTCATCAAAGCCCCGTGGGTGGGCATGACGCGCGGCTTCTGGAAAGACCCAGAGCGCTACATCCGTACCTACTGGTCGCGCTGGCCGAATGTGTGGGTGCATGGCGACTTCGCGGCGATCGACGAAGACGGCATGTGGTACATCTTGGGGCGCTCGGACGACACCATCAAGGTGGCCGGCAAGCGCCTGGGGCCGGCGGAGGCCGAAAGCGCGGTGGTGGCGCACCCCGACGTGGTGGAAGCCGCCGCCGTGGGCGTGCCCGACCCGGTGAAAGGGCAGGCGCTGGTGGTGTTCTGCGTGCTGCGGGCGGGCGTCGAACCGTCCGAGGCGCTGCGCGCCGAACTGCGCGCCCGCCTGGTGGAAGCCTTGGGCAAAGCCCTGGCGCCCAAAGCGATCGAATTCGTGCCCGACCTGCCCAAGACGCGCAACGCCAAGGTCATGCGCCGCATCATCCGCGCCGCCTACATCGGCGAGCCGGTGGGCGACACCAGCGCGTTGGTCAACCCCGAAGCGGTGGAGGCGATTGCGGCCTTGCGCTCGGCGTGAGGTGGCGTCCCTCCGTGTTCCTCCCTGTGGCGGGTCTGGTTTGCGCCTGGCCCGCCACTTGCGTTTTCTGCCGCCAGGGGTGAGAAAGGGTGCAAGTAAATGCCGTAGAAGCACTTTTCAGGTTCTCACCCCTCCCCCGCCGCCTACGGCGGCCTCCCCCTCCCCTCCCTTACTGAAGGGAGGGGAGGGGGAAGGCGGAGGCTGTCCTAACGAAGGACAAGCCTCCGCCAGGGGGTGGGGAGAGATCTGACCATACGATAGCCTTATCTACAACATCTGAGTGCACCCGGTGAGAAAAATGCCCTTGTTGGGCTTTCCAAGATGTGATAGATTTGTGAGGAAACCTGCTCCGTCTTCACCGGCTTACAGCAAGGCCCTCTTTTCACAAGGAAGTGCCCCATGTCGCTCTTCTATAACCTGATAGCCCCCCCGCTGAAAGCCATCCTCACCCGCCTCAGCAAGCGCCGCCTGCCGCCCATCGAGGGCAAAATCACGCTGAGCGGCCTGCAACACCCCGTGGAAATCATCCGCGACCGCTGGGGTGTGCCTCACATTTACGCTACCACCCTGGGTGACTTGTTCTTCGCTCAGGGCTACGTCCATGCTCAAGATCGCCTTTTTCAAATGGAACTCAGCCGCCGCGTTGCCAACGGCCAACTCAGCGAAATTTTTGGGAAGATGGCGCTGGATACCGACCGCATGGTGCGGCGCTTTGGCTTTGCCCGCATTGCCAGCGAAGAATGGGAACGCATCGAGGGCAACTTGCGGGAGGTGCTGGGGGCGTATGCTGCCGGCGTCAACGCTTTCATCAGCACCATGGAGGGGCACGAGGAGGTGGGCTTTACCTTGCTGCGCCTTCGGCCCAAGCCGTGGCGTCCGGAGGACTCGCTGGCCATCGTGCGGCTGATGGTGTGGGAACTTTCCCACGGGTGGCAGGGGGAACTGGTGCGCGCCGAATTGGCCGAGGCGGTGGGGGCGGAGCACGCGGCCGAATGGGAAATTCACTACCCCGAGGCCAATCCCGTGACCCTGCCGGAAGGCATCGAATTCAACCGCCTCGACCCCGACGGCTCGCTCCATCGCGTGCCGGGGCCCTTTTTGCATCGTGGGCAGGGAAGCAACGTTTGGGCCGTCGCCGCGACGCGCAGCGCCACCGGCGGGGCGGTGCTGGCCAACGATATGCACTTGCGGGCAGGCGTCCCCGGCGTATGGTATGAAAATCACCTCGTGGGCGGCGGCTTTCAGGTCAGCGGCGTCAGCATTGCCGGCATTCCCCTGGTGCTGGTTGGCCACAACGCGCACATTGGATGGGGGATGACGCTGGCCTATACCGATGCGGAAGACTTGTTCGTCGAACGTTTCGACCCCGACGACGCTACCCGTTACCGTTTCGGCGACGGCTGGCGCACGGCAACGCGCATCGAAGAAAAGATCATCGTCAAAGGACTATCCGAGCCCCTTCTCGAACCCGTCATCATCACCCACCACGGCCCGATTATTTCCCCTGTGGTCACTTACGGCCCTACGCTCAAGGCCGGTGACGGCTATGTGGAGCGGTTGGCTGTGTGCTCCATGGCGCTGCGCGCCCGCCTGCCGGTGCGCGGCTGGTTCCTCCTCAATCAGGCCACCAACTGGGACGCATTCGTCGAAGCCATGCGCTGGATCGCTGCCCCTCAACTGAACGTCGGATATGCCGACGTGGAAGGCAACATCGGTATGTGGATGACCGGAGCACACCCTATCCGCCCCAAAGGTGACGGGCGTGTGCCGGTGCCCGGCTGGACGGGCGAATACGACTGGGCAGGAGAGGTGCCCTTCGGGGAAATGCCCCACGTGCTCAACCCCCGCCGCGGTTTCTTCGTCAACACCAACAACAAAGCCGTGCCCGAGGATTATCCTTACGACCTGGGGCAAATCTGGATGAACGGCTATCGCGCCCGCCGCATCGAGCAAATGCTCACTGCCAAAGAACGCCTTACCCTGGACGACCATGCCGCCATCACCATGGACGTCACCTCCCTCCCGGGGCAGGAATTCGTCGCCGCGCTGGAAGGCTTCCAGCCCGACGACGCCGACGCGGCGCTGGCTCTGAAACTGCTGCGCGCCTGGGACTTCCGCCTTGCCCCTGATTCGGTCGGCGGGGCGGTGTACGAAGTGGCGCGCTACATTTTGGCGCGCAACCTGTTGATGGCCGCCGTGGACGAAGAAACCGCCGACCGCGTGATGGGGCAGGGCTTTCACCCGCTTGTGCTGTATTCCTCCGAATTTTATGGCCATGACATCGTGGTGCTGCTGCGGATGCTGCGCGAGCCCGAAAACTGGTGGGTGCAGCAGGCTGGCGGCTGGGAAAAGTGGCTCACCGACGGGCTGGCCGAAGCCATTGCTTGGCTGCGGACGCACCTCGGCGTCGAGCCGGAAGGTTGGCAATGGGGCGCATTGCACAAACTGCCGCTGGAGCACCTTCTGGGTGTTCAACCGCCGCTGGACAAGATCTTCAACTTGCCTCCTCTCACCGTGGGCGGCGATACCGATACCCCGTTCCAGACCGCTATGTTCCCGAAGACACCCTATGAAACCCGCAACTTTGCCCCTTCCCATCGCCAGATTTTCGACCTGACCGATTGGGACAACGCCCGCATCGTGATCCTCCCCGGCCAATCGGGGCGGCTGGCCAGCCCGCACTACGCCGACCAGGTGCCGCTGTGGCAGGCGGGTAGGCATCATCCCATGCTGTGGTCGCGGCAGGCGGTCGAAGCCCATGCAGAGGGCACCCTGTACCTGAACCCATTACCGAAGGCATGACCGCCGTGCACATGCCTTGGCCTGATTTTCCCCCCATCGTCCAGCGTCTGCAGGCAGTGGTGCCGCGAGAAGCCGAGGTGCACCTGGTCGGCGGCACGGTGCGCGACGCGTTGCGTCGTCGCCCGGTACATGACATCGACCTGGTAGCCCCGCGCGATACCCTTGCCCTGGCGCGTCGTATCGCCGATGCGGTGGGGGGCGCTTTTTACCCCCTCGACGCGGCGCGCGGCACCGGGCGGGTGATCCTCACCAGGGAGCCAGAGCAAAGGATTGTTATCGACCTCGCGGCCTATCGGGGAAATTCCCTGGAAGACGACCTGCGCGCCCGCGATTTCACCATCAACGCGCTCGCCGTACCGCTCCACGCCCCACGGCATCTCATCGACCCGACCGGCGGCCTGCACGACCTGAAAGACAGACGCCTGCGCGCCTGTGCCCCGAGGGCCTTTGTGGACGATCCGGTGCGTATCCTTCGGGGCGCGCGCCTGGCCGCCGAGCTGGGCTTCCGCATCGTGCCCAATACGCTGGCGCTGATGCGGCAGGCCGTGCCTTTGCTGGAAGACGTCAGCCCGGAGCGGCTGCGGGACGAACTCTTCCGCATGTTGAGCAGCAACCATCCCACCGCGCCGCTAAAAGTATTGGATGCTTTGGGCGCCTTGCTCTACGTCCTCCCTGAAATCCCCTGCCTGCATGGGCAGGCATTGCCGCCACCGCATACGGGCGACGCCTGGGCTCACACCATGCGCACCGCCGGCCACCTCGCTGCCCTGCTCACGGCTCTGGCGCCCCATTACGAACAAGAAAACGCCGCCGATTTTGCTTTGGGCTACGCCGTGGTGCTGCTGGGGCGTTACCGTGAGCGTCTGGCCGCACACCTGCGCCACCACAGCCTGCCCGACCGCCCGGCGCATGCCCTGCTCACGTTGGCGGTGTTCTTCCAGCACCTGGATCCGCCAGAAAACGCAGAAGCCACCACCGCCGCGCGGGTGGCCGCCCAACGTGCTCGCGCCTTGAGGCTCAGCAAGGCCGAAATTCGTCGCCTGAGCACCATTGCCCGTTACCATCGCCTGCCCTGGCACCTTACGCAAGGGGCACACCCTCCTTCCCGACGCACCATCTACCGCTTTTTCCGCGCTACCGGGGAGGTGGGGGTCGAGGTGGTGCTCCTCTCGCTTGCCGCTGTGCTCGCCCGGTACGGCCCGGCGTTGCCCCATGCCCTCTGGCGACGGCACGTCGAAACCGCTCGCGCCCTGCTCGCCGCCTGGTGGGAGCAGCATGACGTCATCGTTGCCCCGCCCCCCCTCCTAAGCGGCGACGACTTGATGACCCACCTCCACCTCTCCCCGGGGCCTGCCCTTGGTCGCCTGTTGGCGGCGCTGCAAGAAGCCCAGGCGGCTGGCGAGGTGACCACGCGCGAGGAAGCCTTGGCGTTTGCCAGACGGTGGCTGGCCGAGTAAAACCCAGTCTCCCTGGACCGCGAAAAAGCAGCGTAATCACCTGGTCAACATGGGCAAAGAAGTCCGCTGGATGGTGGGCCAATCAAAACTTGCCCTGGCACGCTTTCTTGGCGGCCTTGGGGTTCTGTATTAGAATGAAACCATGCCCAAACACAAAGACGGCGTCACACCCATCCGCAAACAATACCTGCAACTCAAAAGCCAGTATCCCAACGCCATCCTTTTCTTCCGCTTAGGCGATTTTTACGAAACTTTCGACCGGGACGCGGAAATCGTCAGCCGGGAACTGGACATCGTGCTGACCTCGCGCAACGTCGCCAAGGGGGTGCGGGTGCCGATGGCGGGCATTCCGTATCATGCCGTCGAGGGCTACCTGGCGAAACTGATTGCCAAGGGCTACCATGTGGCCATCGCCGAGCAGATTGGCGAGCCGGGCAAGGGGTTGATGCAGCGCAAGGTGGTGCGGGTGGTCACGCCGGGCACGGTGCTGGAACCCAAC
>JALSPT010000255.1 GCA_026985785.1 Anaerolineales bacterium | reverse complement strand
CACGCCCCGACGACGTGGCTGCAAATTGTCATCCGGGAGGGCAAGAAGCGCCAGGTGCGGCACATGACGGCGGCGGTGGGCTTGCCCACGTTGCGCCTTTTCCGCTGGGCGGTAGGGCCGTTGACCGTTGCTGGCCTCCGGCCTGGGCAATGGCGCTATTTGACCGCGCGCGAAACACGCCGTCTGCGCCGGGCGTTGGGCTGGTCGTGATGGGAGCCCCGTAACGCGCTTGGTTTACGGGGGTTTTCGTATACAATAGTGGTGCGTCCCTTGTGGGGTGCCATCCCGTTGGTAGGAGGAGCAAGCACATGGAAGCAACTTCTAAGCCCCCCAGCCTGTGGCAATTGCTCAAACGCAAAGAAGTCTTTGGCTGGACGATGTACGATTGGGCCAACTCGGCCTTCCCGATGATCATGATGTCGTCCATCCTGCCGATCTATTATTACAAAGTGGCCGGGAAGACCTTGCCGGGCAACCACGCCACCGTGTACTGGGCTTACACCACGGCGGCGGCTTTGCTCATCGTGGCGCTGATCAGCCCCATCGTGGGCGCGATGGCCGACTTCAGCGGCGCAAAGAAGAAATACCTCACCGGTTTTGCCCTGGTCGGCATTCTCGGCTCGGCGTTGCTCTATGGGGTTTACACCGGCGATTGGTTGAAAGCCTCGATCTTCTTCATCATCGGCAACGTTGGCTTTGCGGGAGCGAATGTTTTTTACGATGGCCTGTTGCCGCACGTCGCAGCGGAAAACGAGCGCGACATGGTCTCGGCGGCGGGGTACGCCATGGGCTATCTGGGCGGGGGGCTGCTGCTGGCGATTTGTCTGGGGCTGATCATGACGGCTCCCGACGAGAAAGTTGGCTTTTTCACCCGTCTTTCGTTCCTGCTGACGGCCCTCTGGTGGTTGGTGTTCATGATTCCCCTCTGGAAGTGGGTACCGGAGCCCAAGCGGCGCGTGTTGGCGGATGAAGTGGGGATGAACCCTGTGCAAGCAGGCTTTAGCCGGCTGGCGCACACTTTCCACAAAGTGCGCCGCTACAACGAATTGTGGAAGTTCTTGTTGGCGTTTTGGCTTTACAACGATGGCATTGGCACGATCATCAAAATGGCCACCATTTACGGCACCGAGATCGGCATCGATTCCAATACGCTGATCGCCACGCTGTTGATGATTCAGTTCGTGGGCATTCCGTTTTCGTTTTTCTTCGGCTGGCTGGCGGGCAAAATCGGCACCAAGCGCGCGATCTACATCACTTTGGGCGTGTATGCGCTCATCTCGGTGGGGGGATATTTCATGAGCCAGGCGTGGCATTTTTGGCTGCTGGGCTTTGGCGTCGCGACGGTGCAGGGGGGCTCCCAGGCGTTGAGCCGCTCGCTCTTCAGCCAGATGGTGCCCAAAAGCCAATCGGCGGAGTTTTTTGGCTTTTTCAGCGTCAGCGCCAAATTTGCCGGGATTTTGGGCCCTCTGGTCTTCGGTGTGGTCGGCGAGTTGATGGGCAGCAGCCGCCTGAGTATCGTTTCCATTGTCTTGTTCTTCATCGTTGGCGGTTACTTGCTGACCCGCGTGGATGAAGAAGAAGGGATGCGGGTGGCCCAGGAGGAGGAAAACCTGATCTTGCAAGAAGCCGTGGCCTGACGGCGTGCCGCAAAACCCAAGCGGACGGGAGGTTATCCTCCCGTCCGCTTTTTTCTTTAGAGGCGCTTTTGCGCTTTGGGGGACAGGCGGCGGTGCCGCCAGCGCAATAGCCACACCCCGATGGCGGCTTCGAGTTGGATGCGGAACGACATTTTCGAGGTCCCCCACGTCCGCTCTTGAAAGTAGATGGGCACTTCGGCAAAGCGGAAACCCAGCCGATAGGCCATGTAAGCCATTTCCACCTGGAAAAGATAGCCTCGGGCGTGGATTTGCTCCAACGGCAGGGCGGCCAGCGCGGCGTGTTTCCACAAGCGGTAGCCCCCCGTGATATCGCGGAGCGGGACGCGCAGGATATTGCGCGCGTAGAAGTTGCCGAAAGCCGAGAGGGCTTTGCGGTAAAGCGGCCATTCCCGATCCACGCTGCCGCCTGGAACGTAACGGGAGCCGATCACAATGTCCGCGGTGTCCGCTTCCAGCAAAGCGGCCATGCGCTGTAGCGCTTCTGGCGGGTGGGAAAAGTCGACGTCCATTTGCCCGATGGCCTCGGCGTCGGTCTGGGTTGCTAGCACATGACGAAAACCGGCGATGTAAGCCGGGCCGAGGCCTTCTTTGGCTTTGCGGTGGAGGACGTCCAAGCGGTCGGGGTGTTGGGCTTTCAGTTGTTCGGCTACACGGCCCGTGCCGTCGGGGCTGTTGTCGTCGACCACCAGCAGGCGGATGTCCAGCGGCAAAGCAAACAAAGCGGAAACCAGCCGGGGCAGGTTTTCCGCTTCGTTGTAGGTAGGCAGGATGAGTGTCAGGCGCACGATTTATTGCCGAAAAGCGTCTTTTAGGCTGTTGATGTCTTGGAAGGGGCCGTGGGAGGAGTGTACTTCGGCGATGCGTAGCGCCAGTTTGCGATTGCCGAAATCTTCTCGAATGCGGTCGCGAAGGGGATAGAAGTAATCCAGCGCCTGCCCCAGACGAGTTTCGATTCGTTCTCGGATGGCGTTGGTGTGGGGCGGCGTGGTAATGATGAGAAAGTCGGTCGATGCGAGGTGGCCGATGAAATCCTGGCCGGAGCCTGCATCTTTGACGGCGTTTTGCAGCATGCGGCTGATGGCTCGCAGGACGTCATCCGAGGTGACGAACCCGTAACGTTCGCGAAAAGCGTCCAGGTTTTGAATAGATACCAGCAGCGCGATCCATTCCTGTTTGCTGTCGAGCAGTTCCCGGAGGTATTCGTCCACCAGCGCGCCTTCGGGCAGCTCGGTCACCGGGTTGGTCACCGGCCCGATCGATGCCCGCCGCAACGCGTTGCGCACCCGCAGCCGCAGTTCCTGGATGTCGAAAGGTTTGGTGATGTAGTCGTCGGCACCCAGTTTGAGCCCTTTCAGCCGATCGCTGCGGTCGCGTTTCTCGGTAAGGAAGATGATGGGGATGCGGGAGGTGCGGACATTGGAGCGCAGGCGTTCTGCCACCTGATAACCGTCGATGTCGGGTAGGCGGATGTCCAGAATGACCAGATCGGGTGGGGAGACCTGACAGGCTCGTACGCCGTCTTCTCCCCAGTTGGCGGTTTGCACCTCATAGCCCTGGACGCGAAAATAGGACGTCAGCATTTCTGCGACGTCCAGGTCGTCTTCGATGATCAGCAACCGGTGCTGCTTGTTGTCCACGGCAAGCCTCTTTTTAGCCGATGGGCTCTTTTTGGATGACAAATTCGCACACTTCGTCCCCTTTAGCGATGCATTTGGATTCATTGACGCGGAACTCGCTCCCGCCTGAGACCCACTTCAACCCTTCCTGTAGCAGCCCTACGGCCATGTAACAGACGGGTTTGTCGGTGGTGCCTTGTCGTCCCCAGCAGACCGGGCAGCGGTGGATGGTATAGATGATATCGTGCTCTCTTTCTTCGACCGTGGTCACCTGGTCACTGACTTGGCTGAAGATCTTGGCCATCGCGGGCAGGCCGATGCGCAATTTGGCCTGGAGAGGAAGCACTTTGAAGGCCAGATCGCCCACGCCGGCCAACGCGCCGAAGTTGCGCAGCCCCTCGGCGAAGGCTGCGCGTCCGGCGCGCAGTGCCAGACCGCGCCCGCCGCGCGGTCCGTACATCTCTTCCAGCGCCAGGTTGAGCGCGGACACATAGGCAAAATCGAAGGATTTTTCCAGGTTGTTGGGTGGAAAGTTGTTGATCAGATGGGAAAGGTGCGCCAGGTTCAGAATAGCGTTCAAGCCGTTTTTCCCCATCACATCTTCCAGCGCTTCCAGGATGATGCGCGCAATTTTGTTGGGGTAATAATAGCCGCTCTCGGGAATGGGTTCCATTGGATGGCCTCCGTTGGCAGATGGTTACAGTAACTTGGCGATGTCTTCGGCTGCGCGGCGCATGTCGAGGAAGATCAATCCCAGTTTGGCTTGCTGGCGCGCCAAAGCGGTCAGTACGGCTTCTTCGCCCACGGCCATCAGGACGACATAGCCTTGACCGCCTTTGATGTAAACCTGTTCCAGAGATCCCCGCCCCAGTTCGGAGGCAATGCGTTCACCCAGCGAGAGCATGGCAGCCGACATGGCCGACACGCGGTCTTCTTCGATGCCCTGGGGGAGCGCGGATGCAATGGTCAAGCCATCCACGCTTACAATAGCCGATGCTTCGATGTCCGGCGACGATGCTTGCAGGTCGCGGAGGCGTTCCACCAACTTTTGGGTGCGAGAGGTTGCGGTCACGGTTTGCTCTCCTTTCTGCTGCTGTGGAATGCACGACAAGGGAGGACTACTGATAATGTAGCACAAGGCAGAAGGTAAGTCAAGGTGATTGGGAAGGGGTGTTTTTGCCGCTCTCCCTTTTGCTTTGAGCGTGGAAAGCGCCTTGCTGTGGCGCGGGGTGGTTGGATGAAGGACTTTGGAAAGGAAAATACACCATTTCCCGCAGGTCCGGCTCCCGTTCGATCATCCGCAGCACCAGGTCAATCAGGGCTTTTTTCGGCCACCTTGCCAGTTCCTCAGCCAGCGAAGGCAATGGGCGAAAGGCATGGGGGCGTTCGCGCCACAGTATCAAAACCGCAGCGACGTGCTTGCAGCGCCCTTCTGCGCCCACAGGGCAGGTGCAGCGTGCCGAAAGGATGCCTTCTTCGCCGCCCAACCGCACCCGCACGCGGTACGGCTCCACCGCCTGCCCTTGACACAATGCCAGCAGGACGTTGCCTTCCCGCCGGGGGTGCAGCACGCGCCCTTCTTGCGCGTACTGTTGCCCCCTTTTGTAGGCGGCCTGGCCTGTCCATGCCATGATCGTCTCTTCTTCCAGGGTTGGTAAATTCATGGCGCATTTCCTCACCATTTATAGTGTACAATATTTCCCCTGGTTTGCCACATTTTCTCTGGTTCCTTCTCCCATGTCTTCCAAGCAACGCGCCGATCTTTTGTTGGTAGCCCGCGGCCTGGCCGAAAGCCGTGCGCAGGCGCAACGGCTGATCCTGGCCGGCCAGGTGCGTGCCAATGGCCAGGTGGTGGCCAAGCCGGCGGTGAAGCTGTCGCCGGAAGTGCGGCTGGAGGTGCTTCAGGGGCCGCGCTTCGTTTCCCGCGGCGGCGAGAAACTCCAGGCCGCGCTGGAGGCATTCCCGCTTGCCGTGGCAGGCAAGGTGTGCGCAGACGTTGGGGCCTCCACAGGCGGTTTCACCGATTGCCTGCTGCAACACGGCGCGGCCCGCGTGTATGCCATCGATGTCGGGAAGGGTGTCTTGCACTGGAAACTGCGCAACGACCCGCGGGTGGTGGTGATGGAGCGCACCAATGCCCGTTATGTGGAAGTGTTGGCGGAGCCGGTGGCGTTGGTGACCATCGATGCCTCGTTCATCTCGTTGAAGGTGCTGCTGCCGGTGATTCAGGGGTGGTTTGGCGAGGGCGGTGGCGACGTCGTGGCATTGATCAAGCCCCAGTTCGAGGCTGGGCGGCGCGAGGCGGCTCGTGGCCGGGGTGTGATCCGCGATCCTGCTGTGCATCGTCGGGTGTTGCAAGAGGTGTTGTCGTTTGCGCAGCAGGCGGGCTATGGCGTGCGTGGGCTGGTGCGGTCGCCAGTGCGGGGGCCCAAAGGCAATGTGGAGTTTCTTGCCTGGCTTGCTCTCGGCGCAGACCCCGTTCCTTCCTCCGTTTTGACCCAATGGATTGACCGCGAGGTGTTCCGATGACGCAACGCACGATCAACTGGTGGCGAGACAAGATGTTCCCCCGCTTTGCGTTGTACGGCTTTCTGAAAAATCTGCGCTTTTTCGACCCGTTCCTTATCCTCTTTCTGCGCGACGCGGGGATGAGTTTCACCCTCATCGGCACGCTGTACGCAATCCGCGATACGGCCACCTATTTGCTGGAGGTGCCCACCGGTGTGTTTGCCGATGCCATTGGCCGCCGCAAAGCGATGCTGATGGCTTTTGGGGCTTACCTGATTGCCTTCGCGTTGTTTTATCTTGGCTATGGCTTTTGGGGTTTTGCGTTGGCGATGGTGTTGTTTGCTGTGGGCGAGGCGTTCCGCTCTGGCACCCACAAGGCGCTTATTCTGGAGTACCTGAAACTGAACGACATGCTAGATTTGAAAGTGGCGTACTATGGGCGCACGCGGGCGGCTTCGCAGTTCGGCTCGGCCATCAACGCGCTGATTGCCGCAGCGTTGGCTTTTTATACCGGCAGTTACCGGGTGATGTTCCTGGCTTCTGCTGTGCCCTATGTGTTGGATTTCATCAACCTGGCGACCTACCCTCGCGAATTGGACGGCGAATTGGCGCAATTGAAGTGGGATACCATTGGAGCGCAGGCGCGCCAAACGTTGGCGTCCTTCAAGGCGATGTTCACCGATCGCAGCGCCTGGCGCGCCATCCTCAACAGCGCCAGTTTCATGGCTTTGTTCAAAGCCAGCAAAGACTATCTCCAACCCATCTTGCAGCAATGGGCTTTGGCGCTGCCGATTTTTCTGGTTTACAGCGGCGAGCAGCGTAGTGCCATTGTCATTGGGGTGGTGTATTTTCTCATTTACCTGGGGACGAGTTATGCCTCGCGCAACGCCGAGCGCTTCAGCCGCCGTTTCCGTGACCTGGAGATGGCGATCAACTTGTCGTTTTTGTTTGGCGTTGGTCTGCTGATGGTGGCTGGAGCGGCAGCCTGGCTGCGGTGGGATGTGGTAGCCGTGGTGGCTTTCTTGGGGTTTTACATCCTGCACAACCTGCGCCGCCCGATGAACGTCGCTTACATCAGCGACCAGATCGACAGCCGGGTGATGGCCTCCGGCCTGTCGGTGGAATCGGTGGTGCGCACTCTGCTGGCTTCGGGGATGGCGCTATTGTTGGGGTGGTGGGCTGATCTCTTTGGCGTGGGGCCGGCCTTGGCTGCTCTGGCGTTGACGTTGGCCGTCTTCTTCCCCTTGCTGCGGGTAGGGCGCCTCAGCGCGACACCGACACCTTGATCACCTTTCCCCGCTTGTCCATGCTCACCCGCATGAAATGGCGGTGGGTGATGGAGCCGGTGGGGATTTGTTTGCTTACGACCACCACTTTGCGCGCCACCCGTTGCTTGCTCGGCTCGTTGCCCTTGGCCTGGGCGGCTACCCGCTCTTCGGCCAGCAACATGGCGATGCCGCCGTTGCCGGGCAGGTAAGTTTGCATGAGCCGTTGTACCTGTTTGCTCATCCGCGGCGGAATGCTGTTCTGGTCGGCGGTTGTGTGTTCCTCAGCCGCCTTCACGGCCAGCGAACGTTTGGGGCGGAGGACACTTTTGCCTATCACCGCAGGGACGTTTTCCAAGCGGTAGAGCGGATCGCCGTACAGCACGAAAGAGATCAACGTTTTTTGGTCTTCGCCATCCAGAAAGCCGAATCGTTCATGGGTTTGGCGGGCGTAGAGATATTTGGCCTGACGCAGCGCCTCGCCTGCAGGGATGCCGAGTTTTAGCCGTTGCCAAAAGAAATGGGCCAGCAGGTCGGCGCCCGAAAGAGGAGGGGTCACCGTGCCGTATGCCGTGACCGTTGAGCCAATGAAAGCGTGAGTACCGGCGTAGAGGAAGCGCAATGCAAGGGCTGTTTGTGGCGTTTTGCCGTGGATATGGGCGCCGTAACATGCCTCGGAGAACACCACGCGCGGGGTGCGTTGTTTTGGGGGAATGTCTTCCGGGCGCAGGGCTACTGGATAATCGGGCGTGTCGTCTGGGGCGGTGGGAGGGCGTTGTCCGTACCACGCGGCGGTGTCGGCCAGGCCGTGCAGGTTGAAATAGGCGGCCTGGGCTCTGGGCAGCGCGCCGAGGCTTTCGGCGTGGATGGGCGGCGAGGTGAGCATGGTTTTGGGCGAGCCGATGGTGCGAAAGACATCACGCGCTGCCTTTTCCCACACCGCGGCCGTGTATCCCAGGCTCTTGAAGGCGTTGCGCCCGATGAAAGGAAGGTGGGTGCGCAGCCAATACCACCACCTGCGGTGCCAGGGCAGGCGGGGGTGCCGGGCGCGGTGGTCGGCAGCCAGACGGCGCAACGCGGCGAGCAGCAGGGTGGGGTCGCCGTCCGCGCTGCCGGGAAGGCGGCCTACCGGCCACGTGGGCGCAAAATAGTTCTCGTCCAGGCTTCCGTAAGGGTTATCCGAGGGCACCACGTCGTCATCGTCTTCAATGGGATTGGGGAGCCGGTGGAAGGGGACGACCTCTTCGCCGCCCACGATGAGGAGGGCGCCGATCATGCTGCCTTTGCGTTTGAGGGCTTGATCCAATGCAGCCAGTTGCTTTTTGATGGCCCATGGGTCGTTGGCCGGCACCGGCTTCACGCCGTGACGATGCGCCGAGGCGGTGTCGTCGGCCAGCAGGACGAGGGCCTCCCATGCGCGCGGTTTTTCCACCGCCGCGGCCAATTGCTCCATGTGCTGGACCAGGATGCGTGTCGTTTCCTGGCCGTAACGATTTTCCAGGCCGCGGCGTGTGCTCAGCACCACGTAGACGGGGAAGCGCCCTTCGGTGGTGGCCAGGTGGTCGGATTTCAGGCGATGAGCGGCGCGGCGGCGTGAGGTGGGGTGTTGGCCTTGGGACGGGACGGAGGCCTTCCCTGCGCCCACGGCATGGCGAGGAGGGGCTGCTTCAGCAACAGCGGTGGAGGGGGGAGAGCCTTCTACCCTGGGCGATGGGGTGTTCGCTGTAGCCGCTTTTTGGGCCGCGAGGGGAGGCTGAGGGGCGGATGGAGGCGGTGAGGCAGGGCGATGGCTTTTGGCGGCCCTGGGGCGATGTGGAGGGGATGCGGTGGGCAGCCGGTTTTTCCCTAACGCCGCGGCCACCGCGGCGGGCAGGGGTATTTCCAGGGGGGCGCTGAGCGCCGGTGCCCACAGGGCGCGGTAAGGGAAATCGGAGCCGAAAAGCCGCCGCGCGACTTGGGCGGCCGGGTCTGCCACCGCGAGGGCGTGCAGCATGGCCACGCTTTCGGCTTCTTGCCCACTTTCGGCCAGATGGTGTGCCAGAATCAGCCCGATGGCTAAGGTGCGCGGCCAGCGTAGGTGATAGGTGCGTGCCAGATGCAGCGTAGCTGCCCAATCGCCCAGCGCCCACATCACCTGTAAATGCGCCACGGCCAGCAGAGGGATGTCGCCGTGTCCCGGCAGCGCGGGGAGGAGAAATGCTTGCGCGGCTTCGGGATGGCCGTTTTGCAGGGCGTGGTAAGCCCGTTGCACCGCTTGCCCCCAGGCAGGGGCGGGTATCTCGATCGCTTCGCCTCGCAGGGCAACCAATGCCCCCGCAATGGCCACCCGCTGGCGCTCATCGGCGCTGGGTGGCAGCGCCCGGCGGCAGAGGTCGTGGGCATGGGCGTCTTCTGGGTCGCGCAGGGCCACTTCGGCGGCCAGGCGATAGGCTGCTTCCGTATCTCCCATCCCTAACAGCGCTTCTGCCTGGAGCAGTTGCACCGTCAGGTCGTTGGGAACGTGTTGCAAGTAGGCGTCGGCGGCCTGGCGGACGAAATCCCACGCCTCTGTGGTCAGGCCGACGCGCAGCAGGTGGAGCCACTGTTTACGAGAGAGAAGGTGGTCGGATGTGGTCATGGTTGAT
Organism: Anaerolineales bacterium; assembly: GCA_026985785.1. Taxonomy (GTDB): domain Bacteria; phylum Chloroflexota; class Anaerolineae; order Anaerolineales; family DRMV01; genus DRMV01. Next base: position 12,799 of record JALSPT010000255.1, on the reverse strand, counting down.
CCTGAAAGGCTGGGGTGAAGTGTGTTCGTACTTGTGCCCTTGGGTGTCGCGTGCGTTTTCACGAAGGCAACAGGTTGACAACGGCCACTGCGGCCAACTGGCGGCGAATGCGGAAGTCGGTGGGGTTGAGTTGGGCGGCCTTGCGGAGCATGGTTTCCGCCGCCTCGTAATCGCGCATCTGTTTGTAGATCAGCCCGGCAAGATAAAAGGCGGTGCTGTCTTCCGGAGCCACACGCTGAAGCACTTGCAGTGTTTCCAGGGCTGAAAGGTGTTCACCGCGCTCATTTTGTACCTGGGCCAGTTTGAGCAGGGCATCACGGTGGGTGGGTGCTCGCTTGACGGCTTCGCCGAAGTGGTACAACGCCTGGTCGAGTTGCCCTTCTTCTTTGGCCAGATTGCCCAACAGCAGGTGCAGCCGAACTTGCTCGTCGGTGGTGAGGGCGTCTTCCTGCCGCAGAGCTTTGTGGGCGGCCGTGCGGGCGTCGGGGATTTCCCGGCTTGCAGCCAGTGCCTCGGCTAGGCCTAACCATAGGCTCGGTACGTCGGGATGGGAGGCCAGGAGGGCGCGCCAGAGGGGGATGGCGGCTTTTCCACCCTCGAGGCGAGTGTAGAGGTCGGCGCGCAGGATGTGAAGCTCCAAGTCGTCGGGGTGGTGTTTCAGAGCGTCTTCGACCACCTGGAGGGCAGATTGAGGAGCACCCAGCGCCAGATGGGCGCGGGCCGCATAGCGTGCGGCTTCGGGTGTGTGAGGATGGCTTTGTAGCCAGCGCAGTGCACGCTGGAGGGCCGTTTCCGGATCGTTTTGCGCCAGGGCAATCCGGATGCGCAGCATGGCGGGTTCGGGATCGTTGCGGTTGTAGCGGGCGGCTTTGTCGGCATGGTGAGCGGCCTGGTCCAGCATCCCCAGGTGGAAGAAGGTTTGTGCCAACAGCAGATGCAGGGCTGGGGCTTCGGGGTGATGGGAAAGGGCTTCTTCCAACACGCTACGGGCGGCTTCGGCTTGGCCGTGCATCAGGTGGGTTTCTGCTAATGCCAGATGATGGGGAAGGTGTTGGGGCTCCAGACGGACGGCTGTTTGCAGGTGGGTGAGGGTGCAGGCTTCGTCGTTGAGGTCGAGGCAGATGTCGGCCGCCAGGGCGTGCCAGCGGGGCTCGTTGGGGGAAAGGCGAAGGGCGGCGGTGATCGCTTCTCGTGCCAGCGAAGGGTTGCCTGCCTGGTGGGCGAGGCGGGCGGTCAGGAAATGTGCTGCGGCCCAATGGGGGCGTGCCTCTCGCGCGGCCTGCGCCAAACGAAGCGCTTCTTTGACGTCGCCAGTGGGAAGGCTTTCTATCAATAATGCAAGATGCAATTGCACCAGAGGGTGTTCCTGGAAGCGGGTGAGCGGGGCCGGTAAAGGCATTGCGCGTTGGCGAAGGGCGTCGAGGGCTGCGGTGACGTCGGTTGGAAAGGCAGGGTTTTCGAATAGGATGGGGGCGTATTGCCCTTCGAAGGCGGCTTGCCCCCGGGCAAACCAGCGGTGCAGGGTGGGGTGCTCCTGATAACCGTTGTCTGGTGAAATGTGGAGGAGGCGAGCTACCTGAGCCAAACCGTCACGCCATTGTTGGCGCAAGGTGGCGATGTCTGGTTGGTGAATGCTGGCGATATTTTTGACTTCCAGGGCTGCGCAGCGAAGGCGGGCTTCGGCCCTTAGAACGGCTAGCTGTGCCAATCGGAGCGCGGCTGCAGGGTTATGAGGGCAGGTGGAGGCGGCGCGCGCCGCGAAGGTGGTGGCAATTTCCCAGGCGTGGATTTCCGCGGCGGCATCGGCTAAGGCTTCCCAGGCGCTGATGATTTCTGGTGCCGGGGGAAGATCATGCGCGGTCTTGGGGGCGGCAGCCGCAGCGGTCTCCAATTGGTGCCGCCCGGCTTCGCAGTCCACGCGACGGGCGGTCAATCGGGCTTGCATGGCCAGCATCCAGGCGCTTTCTTCACCATGGCGTTGCGCCTGCGCCAGAGCATCTGCCGCTGCAATTTCTTCCCCTACCGCAAGGGCACTGGCAGCCAGGGCGGTGTAAAGGTAGTGCAGGGCTTTTCCAGATGGGATGGCTGTGGGGGTGCTTTCCAGAATTTGCAATGCCTCGTCGGGACGCAGCAGGGCCTGGGCCAGATAAGCGGCACATAGCCGCATGGCGGTATCGTGAGGTTGGTGGTGTAGATATGCCTGTGCGCTTTGGAAGGCTTGAGCAAGGTCGCCCAGCACGCGCCACAGCGGTACGGCGGCGCGCAGCAGATCGGGGTCGTTCGGATGGACTTCGAGCGCGTTGCGCAGAGCCAGGCTGGCCTGGCGGTTACGCCCTTGCGCCAGGTTGTTGTGGACGATGGCAAGGCGGAGCGCCACGCGTGTGCCGTGCTCTTCTTCGTCGTCCGCGGGAGGGCGCTGGAGCGCCTGTTGTGCTGCCTCGATAGCCTGATCGAAGGCATCTTGGGCTTGAAGCGCCTGCACCAGCGTGAGGTGCCATTTCAGCGGGGCAGTGGGCAGTTGGATGGCACGGCGCAGACAGGCGACGGCTTGGGTGGGTTGTTCCAGTTGGGTGAGCTCCTGGCCAACCTCGGCACACCATTCAGGTGGCATTTCGTCCCGCTTGTTTAGTAGCGGTGTCAGGGCTGCCAGCGCTTCTTCCGGACGCCCCAGGGAGCGATAGATGCGTGCCAGCAGCAAGGCGGCTTCGACGTGGGGAGGCTGGGTAGCCGCAACGGTTTCCAGCACGGTGGCGGCCTGCGCCGGTTCGCCTAAATCGGTTAGGAGGCGGGCGTACCACAAGGCGGTCTCGGTGGCGTGGTTGCTGAGGCGAAGGGCCTCGCCACCGGTGTCGATGGCCTGGTCGTGAAAACCCAGGGCTCGATAGGCTTCGGCTTGCAATCGACGCAGGGGGGCATCGCCTGGCTGGCGCTGGAGGAAGTCTTCCAGGGCTGCCAGGGCGATCTCCGGGCGTTGAAGCTGGAGGGCTGTTTCTGCCAATCCGTGGACGAGTGCCCGCTGCCTGCGGGGGTGCCCTTCTGGCAGGATGCGCAGCGCCTGCTGGTAGGCTGCTAAGGCTTCGTTTTCCTGCCCGCGTACCTGCTGGGCAGTAGCGAGGGTTTGCAATAGGTCGGCATGGAGCACCGCGGGATGCTCAGCGTGGGATAGACGAGCGAGGGCGTCTTCCAGCACGCGGACGACGTGGTTGGGGTCTTCCTTGGCGGCCAGCAGTGCCTGGGCGTAGAGGAGCAGATCCTCAGGGGATGCATCGGCACGCTGCTGCCACGGGGCGAGCAAGGCGGCGGCTTTGTGAGGTTTGCCCAGTGCCAGGAATGCCTGCCCCAACAGCCGCGCACTGACGGGAGAAGGCTGCTGGCTGTGAAGAGGCTCCAGCAGATTCACTACGGCTTGCGGCTCTCCCAGCGCCAGCAGGGCTTTGGCCAGCGCGGAGGCGATGTCGGTGCGCTGGGGGGCGAGCTGGTGGGCTGTTTCCAGTACTGGCCGGGCATGACCAGGGCGCTGTAGTTGGAGCAGGCGCTGTCCCAGGCGGTAATGCACTTCGGCGTTGTGGGGCAGGGCATGGATAGCGTCCTGAAGGACGTTGATCGCGGCTTGTGCTCCTTGGGTGCGTTCCAGCAAGTCGGCCAGAGCGAGGTATGGTGCTGCGTCCTGGGGTTGCTGAGCAATGGCTGCCCGGAGATGGCGTTGCGCTTCGCGGAGATGGCCTTGCTCCAGTAGGATCTCGCCGAGGATGGTCAGTGCCCCTGGGTGGTTGGGGTTGTGGGTCAGGACGGTATGGGCGGCTTGGAGGGCCTCGTCATGGGCTTGTAGGCGCAGGGCAAGGCGTGCCAGGGCGAGATGGTCGGCTGGGGTGGCCGTGTCATCCTGAGTCAGACGGCGGCGATGGGCCAGCGCCTGGGGCAGCAAGTCGTTTTGTTCTTCGGCTGTGGCCAGGCGGCGCAGGCGCTCGGTTGTGGGGGCGCGGTGATGGGCCAGGAAAGCCATTGTGACGGCTTGGGGGTGGTGCGCTGCCAGGGCTGCTATGGTAGCCAGGTCCAGGACTTCCAAGTCGCTGGGGCGGCGGTGGACGAGCAGCAAGGCTGCGGCTGCGGCTTCGGTGGGACGTTCGAGGTTGAGGAGCGTTTCGGCCAGAAGGCGGAGCAATTCATCTGGGAGGTGCTTATACTGCCGAAAGGCCTGCTCGGCCAATACCTGAGCGCGCTGGGGTTGGTCGGTCTGGTGGAGGTAAGCGGCTACGGCCAGCAGCGCCGGGTGCTGCGGCTTTGACGGCAGCAAGGCGAGGGCCTCTTCGGTATGGCGGGCGTGGTAGAGTGCCAGTATGCGTCGGGCGGTAACCTCGGGGCGTTCCGGCAGTGCCTGGGAGGCTTGTTCCCACGCGGTGAGGGCGGTGGGGATGTCGCCTTGCTGATGCGCCAGATAGGCTTGTTGAATTGCCAACCGTCCCCACAGCAGCCGTACTTGTTCCCATGCTTCCGCCAGCGCCTGGGCGGCTTGGGTGGTCTCGTTGTGGGCAAAAGCCTGAATGGAGGTTTGCCAAGCGTGGTAAGGGGCAGGCAAAGATTCGGTAGGCAGGTGGGATACCACCATGGGCAGGAGTTCGGCGCGTCGTTCGGCCAGTATGCCAATGGCTGAGAAGCGATGTGCCAAGGGTGTTTGGTTCAAAAATTCGGCCAGGCGCGCTGCAAGGAGTTCGGGCGGTAGAGGTTGGGCGAGCAGCGCGTTGAGCCCCGCGACCACGCCGTCCCTCTGCGTGGTCAACGCCCCCAGCAGCTCCCCGGCATCGACCGATTCGGCCAGCACGCAGGCCAGCGGTGTTTGCCAGGCGCGCGCGTGGGGCTGTAGAAAGTCCAGCACGCCATCCCAGCCGTCATTTTCCTGCCGGAATTGGCGGAGTTGCTCGGCTAGGCGGGCTGCCTCGGTGAAGTTGGCCGGCGGCAGGGATGGTGCCTCGGTGGATGCTGAGGGGCTGATTTCTAAAGCCAGGCGTCCCAATGCGCCGGGATGCCAGGCGGTTGGGTGTTTCCCGAAGCGGCCAAGGGCGCTTTTGCCGAGTTCCCCTTGCAGGGCTTCCCATATCAAAGGGTCTTGCAGCAGCGCGGTGGTTACCCAGGTAAAGGCGTCTTCGGGAAGGTGTTCTTGGAGGGCGATGAGAAAAGGGGAAGAAGTCATAGCCGGTTCAGTAAGAGGAGGGGGCGTTATGGAGGGGCAAAGGGATGAGGGAGGGTTAGTGCAAGGGCATAATGTACTGGTAGGGGAAATACATCAAGGCAAGGCCAAGTACGATGAGGAAAATGCCTACGCCAGCGGTGGTCTGCACCAGACGGGTGAGGGCGCTTACCAGAGCAGAAGCATTGCCTACCAGACCGGAGGCGTCCTCGATGATGCCCTTCTGCGCCAGGCGCGCGGTGTGGGCGGCCAGGCGATGGAGGTCACGGTTCATGGCTCGCGCCACAAGGACGAATACCCCCAAAGCGAAGGTCGCCATGCCGAGCAAGAAGACCAGGCCACCGATCCACATACGGAGTTGTTCGGGAGTAAGGGTGTGCATGGCAAAACTCCTTGAGAAAAAGGATGTGTGCGCAATGTTGCAAGAGGCGTGCCAGGGAAAAGGGCGAGCCGTTGAGCGAGTGGAGCGGGCTGGAAATCTTGACAATCTGGTGGCGACGGCGTACAATCTAAACGAAAACGGTTTTCATTTTCTAAAAGTGAGGTGTGTGGATGGCGGCTTCTTCCGCTGAGGAGCGACTCGCGCGCTGGACGACGGCATTACAACAGCGTGGCTATCGTCTGACGGTTGCCAGGCGTGCCGTGTTGGAAGTGTTGGCTTCCAGTGACCGGGCGTTGGAGGCGACGCAGATTTTCGATGTTGCGCGGAAACGCTATGCTCGTCTGGGCTTGGTCACCGTGTATCGCACGTTGGAAACCATGCTGACGTTGGGGTTGGTGCAGCGGGTACACTGTGATGCCCAGTGCGCCACCTACGTGGCGACCGAGCCGGGGCATCAACACCTGCTGGTATGTCGTCGTTGTGGTCGGGTATGGTATTTCAGCGGCGATGATTTGGAGGATTTGATGCACACGGTGGCGAGCGAAAGCGGCTTCGCGGTGGAGGATCACTGGTTGCAACTGGTGGGCTTGTGTGCTGAATGTCGTCGGGCAGAGGAGGAAAGCGATGAGGAGCGAAAAAGGGCGCCTCTTTCGTATAGCCAACAAAAGTAGCCGAAGGGGTGCCCTTCGTATAGCCAGTAAAATGCGGCCTGTCGTGCGCCTTCCACGCCGTGAGCGCGAAGCAAGCGGCGTGGGGGGCTTGTCGGCCTTCCCCTCTTGGCTTGTCGTGGGGCTGGCGTTCATCCTGCTGTTCGCCGGGTGTGGAGGGAACGCTGCTGTACCCCTGCACCAGGAAAGCAAGCAGGTGCTGGTGGCGGCTTCCATTCCCCCTATTGCCGATATGGTGCGCCAGGTCGGTGGTGAGCGGGTTGAAGTGCTGACGATGGTGCCGCCGGGCGCCAGCCCGCACACTTACGAACCCACGCCAGAGCAGATGCGTCGACTGGCTGCGGCGCGTATTCTTTTCCTCAACGGTGTTGGGTTGGAATTCTGGGCCGACAAGGCAGTGCAGGCGGTGGGCAACCCGGATTTGCAGGTGGTCGTGCTTTCCGAGGGAATGCCCTTGCTGCAAAGCAGCGAGCACGCGGCTGGCAACCCACATCTCTGGCTGAGCCCTCGGCGGGCGATGAAGTACGTCAAGCGCATTCGCGACGCGCTCATCGCCGCTGACCCGGAGGGTGAAGCCGCTTATCGTGCCAATGCAGCGGCTTATTTGCAGCAATTGCGGCAATTGGATGCCGATATTCGCGCCGCGGTGGCGACTTTCCACAGCCGCGAGATGGTGACGTTCCATGCTGCCTGGGCTTATTTCATTCATGATTACGGCTTGCACCAGGCGGCTGTTTTGGAGACGACGCCCGGTCGGGAGCCTTCCGCTGCGGAAGTGGCTCAAATCGTCGAAACCATCAAACGGGTGGGCGCGCCGGCAGTGTTTGCCGAGCCGCAGTTCCCGCCGCGAGCCGCCCGGGTGATTGCCGAGGAGGCCGGTGTACCGGTGCTGACCCTCGATCCGTTGGGCGGCACACCGCCCCGGGAGACTTACATCAAACTCATGCGCTGGAACTTGGAGCAGTTGCAAAAGGGGCTGGGAGGTCAGCCGTGACTGAAGGGCAAACGCCGGTTGTGGAACTCAAAGGGGTGACCGTGGCTTACGGTCGTCTGAGGGTGCTGGAAGACGTCGATCTCATCGTGCCTGCAGGGGCTTTTTTGGCCGTCATTGGCCCCAATGGCGCGGGGAAGACCACGCTGGTACGCACGATCTTGGGGCTGGTGAAGCCGGTAAAAGGGACGGTGCGTGTGTTTGGCCGTTCTCCGGAGGCGTTGGGGGCGTTGCGCCGCGAAATTGGTTACGTCCCCCAGATGCATGCGGTGGATTTGCGCTTTCCAGTGCGGGCGCGCGATGTGGTCATGATGGGGCGCTACGCCCGCTTGGGCTTGTTCCGCCGCCCAGGGCGTGCCGACCGCGAGGCGGTGCAGCGTGCGATGGCGCGTGTGGGCGTGGCCGATCTGGCCGACCGCCCGTTGGGTGACCTCTCCGGCGGGCAACGGCAGCGCGTGTTCCTGGCGCGCGCCCTGGCCACCGAGCCTCGTTTGCTCATCCTCGACGAGCCGACCGCCGGCGTGGATGCTCAGGCCACCAAATCGCTCTACGAACTGTTGCGCGAGTTTCAACGGGAGGGCATGACGGTCATCATGGTGTCGCACGACGTGGGTGTGGTTTCTCAGTATGTGGACGGCGTGGCGTGTGTCAATCGGCGGCTGGTAGCGCACGGGCGGCCTGAAGTCGTGCTGACGGAGGCCACGTTGAACGAAATGTACGGATGCCAGGCATTGTTCTTCCACCACGGCCACGCGCCGCACATGGTGGTGCGGGCGCTGGATCAGGAAAAAACGGAGGGCAAGTGATGTTGGATTTCTGGCACTACGCTTTCATGCAACGGGCTTTGTTGGGCGGTGTGATGGTGGGGTTGTTGACAGCGATCATCGGCGTGTACGTGGTGTTGAAGGGCATGTCGTTCATGGGCGCGGGCGTGGCCCATGCGTCCTTTGGCGGCGTCGCTCTGGGCTTTTTGTTGGGCGTCGACCCTTTGTGGACGGCGGTGGGTTTTTGTCTGCTGGTGGCCTGGGGTATCGGGATGGTGACGCGCCGTGGAGGCATTAAGGAAGACACCGCGGTAGGCATTTTCTTTGCCTCCACGATGGCTTTTGGCGTATTGTTGATCGGCTTGATGCACGGCTACAACGTCGACTTGTTCTCTTACCTTTTTGGCAGCATTCTGGCGATTACCGCCGCGGATTTGAAGATGGTGTTGGGTGTAGGGGTGGTCGCGTTGCTGATGGTGGCTTTGCTTTATAAGGAATTTCTTTACATTACCTTTGACCCCGAAACCGCCCGCGTCAACGGTTTGCCCGAGCCTGCGTTGTATTATTTGTTGTTGGCGCTCATCGCGCTCACCATCGTGGTTTCCATCAAGGTGGTGGGCATTGTGCTGGTTTCGGCTTTGTTGGTGACGCCTGCTGCCAGTGCCTACCAGTTGAGCCGCACGTTTGGCCGTATGATGGCGCTTTCGGCTCTCTTTGGTGTGTTGAGTGTAGTGGTAGGGTTGGTGCTGTCCTATTATCTCAACACGGCCTCGGGCGCGACCGTGGTGTTGACGGCGACCGTTATTTTTGCCCTTTCGTTGCTTGGACGCCAGTGGCGGGAAGCGCGCGGGGCGCACGAGGAAGGGTAGGATGAAGCGTTTTTGGACGCCCGGTTCGGGCGAGCGCAAAGAGGTAAGGTAAAATAGATATGCTCCTTTTGGCAAGTAAAGGATAGGGGCGTTCCCTGCAATGGGAAAGACGGCGATTTTCTCTGTTTTATTTTTGGATTTGCGCCGTTGGCAAAATGCCTGAGAGGAAGGGCGCGGTCCCTTCATTGCGTAATCCGTGTTATTTTCATTTGGCATCCGCACTTATCAGGAGGTTCTTTTCCATGAGCATAGAATTCTTTTTTCGTTTATTAGGCATGGTCGCGTTGGGGCTGGTAGGGGTGTTTTATGGCAAGTCGTTTGGGCAGAGCATTGGGGCGACGGCGCCTGCTCGCACGGCAATCATTTTGGGGTTGTTGGGGGCACTGGCGGGTTTGATACTCACCCCTTATTTCACCACCCGCCCGGTGCAGGCAGCGCGGCGGGTGTTGCTCAGGGCTTCCGGGCGTTCGCTTTTAGCAGGACTGACGGGACTGATCACCGGCTTGTTGATGGCGGCTTTGTTGACCTTGCCATTTTCACTTTTGCCCTCACCGTTCAAAGAGACCCTTTCCTTTGGTGCTGTGGTCGTGTTGGCCTATTTGGGCGCGCTGGTTTTCGTCGCCCGGCAGGATGACTTGTTTGCCGCGTTGCGCGGCGTTTTTGGCGGCTGGCGTGAGCGGGAGGGGGAAAGCGTCGCCTCTTCCCGGCTGATCCTTCTGGATTCCAGCGTGCTCATTGACGGCCGTGTCGTGGACATTGCCCGCACCGGCTTCCTTTCCGGCACACTGGTGGTGCCCCGCTTCGTGTTGCAGGAAATCCAGTACGTGGCCGACTCGGCAGATCCCCTCCGCCGCCAGCGTGGCCGCCGCGGCCTGGCCGTGGTGGCCGAATTGCAGCAGGACCCCAACATCACCGTGCAAATCAGCGATATGGACGTCGAGGGCGTCCGTAAGGTGGACGACAAACTGGTAGTGCTGGCGCGACAACTGCGTTGTCCCATCCTGACCAACGATTACAACCTCAACCGCGTGGCCGAATTGCAGGGCGTGCCGGTGCTCAACATCAACGAACTGGCCAACGCGGTTAAAGCGCTCTATCTGCCCGGTGAAACGCTGCGCCTGAAAGTGATTCAAGAGGGCAAGGAACCCGACCAGGGCGTGGGCTACCTCGACGACGGCACGATGGTGGTGGTCGAAGGCGGGCGCGATGCCGTGGGCAGGGAAATCGACGCCGTCGTGACCAAGGCGCTGCAAACCGCCGCCGGGCGGATGCTTTTCGCCCGCCCGCGAGACGCCGAGCGCAATGAATGATGGAGGAAACGATGACTTTGCGAGTTTACAACACCATGACCCGCAAGAAAGAGCCTTTCGAAACGCTGGAACCCGGCGTGGTCAAGATGTACGTCTGTGGCCCCACGGTTTACGACAAAGCCCATGTGGGCCATGCCATGTCGGTGTTGGTGTTCGACATGGTGCGCCGCTATCTGGAACACAAGGGCTACCGCGTCCGTCATGTGATGAACTACACCGACGTGGACGACAAAATCATCCGCCGGGCGCGCGAACGGGGCGAAGAACCGCTGGCGCTGGCCGAACGCTACATGCGGGAATTCGACCGCCACCTGGAGGAACTGGGCGTGCTCCAGCCCGAGGTCAAGCCGCGCGTCAGCCAGGAGATCGATTGGATCATCAAGATGGTCAAGGGGCTGGAAGAAAAGGGGTATGCCTACGCGGCGGATGGTGATGTGTATTTCCGGGTGACGAAAGACGAAGACTACGGCAAACTCTCGGGGCGCAAACTGGACGAGATGATGGCAGGGGCACGCGTCGAGGTGGACGAGCGCAAAGAGCACCCGATGGATTTCGCCCTCTGGAAGGCCGCCAAGCCCGGCGAGCCTTCCTGGGAAAGCCCCTGGGGGCGAGGCCGCCCCGGCTGGCACATCGAATGCTCGGCGATGAACCTGCACCACCTGGGCGAGCAGTTGGACATCCACGGCGGCGGCGCAGACCTCATCTTCCCCCACCACGAAAACGAAATCGCTCAGAGCGAGAGTTACACCGGCAAGCCTTATGTGCGCTACTGGATGCACAACGGCATGTTGCAGATGGGCGGCGAGAAGATGTCCAAGTCGCTGGGCAACCTGGTGACCATCGAAGACTTCCTCGCCGAGCATGAGGCCGATGTGCTGCGGATGATGGTGCTTAGTTCGCACTACCGCAGCCCGCTCACCTTTACCGACGAGACCATCGCCCAAGCCGAGAAAGCGTTGGAACGCCTGCGGGGTGGGATGCGTCCGGCGCACGCCAATGCCCCTGGCGCGCCCGAGGAGGTGCTGTCGGCCCTCGACGAACAAACCGAGAAAACCCGCATCGGCTTCGAGACGGCGATGGACGACGATTTCAACTCGGCGGCGGCCTTGGGGCATTTGTTCGACCTGGTGCGCGTCATCAACGCCGCCCGGGACGCCGGCGCCACCGCGGCGCAACTTCAGCCCGCCCAGCAAGCCCTGCGCGACCTCGCGGGCGTGTTAGGGCTGGATTTGACCAAACAGCCGCCGCAAAAGCAGGGGCACGCCGAGGCCGCGCCTTTCATCGACCTGCTGGTGGAAATCCGCACCGATTTACGGGTGGCGAAACAGTGGGCGCTGGCCGACAAGATCCGCGACCGCCTGGCCGAACTCGGCGTGCAGTTGGAAGATACCCCCGGCGGCACGCTCTGGCGCTGGAAGTAGGCGATGCGCGAGGTACTTTTTGGGCGGCACCCGGTGTACGAGGCGCTGCGGGCCGGGCGACGGCGCTTTTTCCGCCTCTGGGTGGCCGAGGGCGCGCAGGTCAAGGGCGACCTGCGCGCCGCCGTCCGTGAGGCCGAGGGGCAGGGCGTGCCGGTGGCGCGTGCCCCGCGCCGAAAACTGGAAGCCCTGGTCGGCCACGACCACCACCAGGGCGTGGCGTTGGAGGCTTCGCCCTACCCGTATGCCGACCTGGGGGAGATGCTTGCTCTGGCGGCGCGCCGCGAAGAGCCGCCGTTTTTGCTTTTGCTCGATGCGTTGCAAGATCCGCAAAACCTGGCGACCTTGCTCCGCACTGCGGAGGCTGTGGGCGTTCACGGGGTGCTGCTGCCGTTGCGCCGCACCGCGACGGTCACCCCGGCGGTGGTCAACGCTTCTTCCGGCGCGGTGGAGCACCTGCTGGTGGGGCAGATGAACCTCGCGCAGGCCATCGACGCCTTGCAGGAAGCCGGTGGGTGGGTGGTCGGGCTGGAAGGCGGCGCGGAGGCGCAGCCGCTGGGAACGGTTTCCCTGAAAGGAGCGCTGGCCCTGGTGGTCGGCAGCGAAGGGCAGGGACTGCGCCGTCTGGTGCGCCAGAAGTGCGATGCCCTGCTGCGTCTGCCCATGCGCGGTAAAATGGAATCGCTCAACGCCGCGGTGGCCGGTTCGGTGGCATTGTACTTTGCCTGGCAGCAGCGCGGTTTCGTATAGCCAGGCTATTTGGAAGCAAGGGACGGGCGAGGAATAACCCTCCGAGGAGACAGAAATGCCCGAATGGATTGTCCTTGGTTCGGCGCACGCTGTGCCTGATGCTCAACATGCCAACACCCACTTCGCCCTTACCGATGGCGAGCGCACGCTGTTGATCGATGCGCCCTGCGAGGTCGTGCCCCGCCTGCGGCAGGCTGGCATTTCTCCGTGGCACCTCACCGACATCATCCTGACGCATTTTCACCCCGATCACACCGCCGGTATGCCCATGCTGCTGATGGATTCCTGGCTGCAGGGCCGCACCGCGCCCTTGCACATTTATGCCCTTGCCGATGTCATCGAGCGCCTTCGGCAACTGATGGCGCTCTATCGCTGGGAGACATGGCCCGATTTCTTCCCGGTGCATTTCCACACCATCGCCGAGAAGCCGCTCACCCCCGTGCTGGAAGCCCCCTCCTGGCA
>JALSPT010000254.1 GCA_026985785.1 Anaerolineales bacterium | reverse complement strand
CGATACACCAGTTGAAAGGGGCCGATCTGCACCACGTCGCCCAGCCGCAACACCACCCGCCCCCGCAGCCGTTCGCCATTGACAAAGGTGCCGTTGGTGCTGTGCAGATCTTCCAATGCCCATTCGCCGCCTTCCAACGGCAGCAGGCGGGCGTGGCGGCGGGAGACGACCGGCGCTTCCAGCCGAATATCCGCCGTCACGCTGCGGCCAATGATCAGCGCCCGCCGCTGCCCGGCCCGGAAGGAACTGAACGACTCCATCCCGGTAACCAGCCCTTCGTCCTCCTCGGGCGCGAAGGCTTCCGGCAAGGGCGGCGAATCGCCGGCCTCGGTCAAGGTAAGGCGCGCCGAGGTGGCCGGATTGCGCCCCAGTTGCACCGTCTGACCGGCGTGCAGCATCACCTGCTGCACCGCCTCGCCTTCGAAGTACGAGCCGTTGCGGCTGCCCAGATCTTCGTAAACCCACCCATCGGCCTCGGGGCGCAGGATGGCATGATATCTCGAGACGCTGCGCGCCTCCAACACGACGTCATTGTCCGGCGCGCGCCCCAGCCGCACGGGGGCATCTTCCAACGGCACGCGTCGGGGCGGTTGCTGCGGTAACGCCACGGTGAGGAACCACTGTTTCTTGGTCATCGTTTCCCCTCGAAGAAGCCGGGCATCTTACGGGCGCCATTGCAAAAACGCTTGCAACAAGCGCCAATTCTGTTCCAAGTCGGTATCGTAATGGGTCGTCAATTCCACGTCCACGGCGGCAATATGCTCATCCACCACAGCCCAGTCGATGAGTTGCCCCGTGTAAGGGCAACCGATATCCTGCGGCGGGAAGGTATAACCGCTGGCGTGTGCCAACGCCTGGGCCAGGCTCACCGCGCGCGGGTCGGGCGGCTGCCCACCGGCGAAGATGGTGGCCGCCGCGCTGTGGTAACTGATCAGCGCCGTGATGTGAATGCCTGGCCAATGGATGAAATCCCGCAAGGCCTGGGTCTCGGGCTCCGAGAAGGGGTGCGGGCCGGCAGTAATCGGCAGCACATGCCAACAGTGGGTTTTGTCCCAGTCGGCCTGCCAAAAAACCGGGAAATTGCGGTTGAGGTCCACGCCGTGGGCGTTGGGACGCCCATACGTTTCGCCGCGGTGGTCGGTGTAGCCGTCGACGTTCAGCACGGGAAGGATGAACAATGTGACCTCGGGGGGCACCGTTTTAGGATTGAGGCGCAAGCGGTGCATCAGCGCCTTGGCCAGCGCCACGGTGTTCCCTTCGTACCCGCCATGAATACCGGCGATGATCAGCCGCTGGTCGGGGCCCTGCCCAAAGCGGTAAACCTCGATGGGGCGCCCCTTGACGCTGGTGCCAATCACAGCCGCCTGGCCCTGGGGCCAGGGCGTGGCCGTGGGGGTGAGGGTGGGCGTCGCGGTGGGGGGCGGCGTGGGCGTGGGCGAAGGCGGTCGTGCCGTGGCCGTGGGTGTGGCCGAGGGAGGGAGCGCCGTCGCGCTCGGCAGCGGGGAAGGGGGAGGGAGCCGGGTCGCCGTGGGCGCAGGCCACAATGGCTTGACCTCACCGCCCAAAAACCACCCCGCCACCACCGCCAGGAGGAACAATCCGCCCGCCAGCAACCCTTGGCGCAGGCTGTTCTCCTGATCATGCCGCTCCCCCTGTACGGCCTGGCTCATCGCACCGGCTCCAGCCAGTAGTTGTCGTAATCGCCTTCCGAAGTCCACCCCACAAGCCCCGAGCGCAGGGAGCGGATCTTCCACCACACCATGTTGCTGGCACACGCCGGCCCATCCAGAATTTCCATTTCCTCTCCCGTTTGCAGCCACCCAATGCGCCGCTTGTCCAGTCCCGGCGCGGAGCGCACGCGGTTGGGCAAAGGCGGGTTGTAGGTGACCCGCGCCCGCATCCCCGGCTTCAGGCGCGAAGGCCGGGCGTCCTCACAGGGTTTCCATGTACCGCCGAGCAAAGAGGGCAATGTAGGGCTCGGCACAGGGGTGTAAGTTGGCCAGGGGGTGTAAGTGGGGAGGGGGGTGAAGGTGGCTAAGGCCCCGGAGGAAGTAGAAGCGCCCGAAGAAGGGGAAACGGATCGCGGCGCGGCTGCCGCGGTTGGGGGCGCGGACGCGCTTCTCTCCCCGGGGCTCACCGCCCTCACCTCGCCGCCATGCCCAGACTGCTGGGATATCAGCAAGGCCGCCGCCCCACCCACCACCAGGCAGGCCAAAAGCACCGCACCCAGCAGCCCAATCCACAGCCAGGGATTGCGGTGCGAGGGCGCCTGCTCTTCCTCCATCACCATCGTCGGAGCCTCGCTTCCGTCAGCCCCCATGCGCCTGCTGCTGCCCCTTCCACCTCCCGGCGGCGGAGGGGGCGGGGGGAGCGTGGTTTCCGAGTCGCTATCGCTCAACGCCAAAGCAGGCACTCGCGCCGGGACCGTTTCCGGTTGCACCCCATAGGCCTGAGCCAGGGCCGCATAGAACGCCCAGGCATTGCGATACCGCCGCTCCGGGGCTTTTTCCAGCGCCCGCAACAGCACCTTGGCGACGGCAGCGGGAATGTCAGGGCGGAACTTGCGCGGGTCGGGCGGCGGCATGTTGAGATGGGCATTCTGCAAACGCGCCAGCCGGGCTGCAGTGCTCCCAGCGCCGGTAAAATCAAACGGGCGCCGTCCCGTCAGCAATTCATACGCCATGATCCCCAAAGCATACACATCGGTGGCCGGGCTCACCCGCTCCTCCTGACGCAGTTGCTCCGGCGCCATATAGGCCATCGTACCTGCGCCTAAAATAGTGGTGCCGGTGCTATCGGCATGGCGCATGATCCCAAAATCCATCAGCCAGACGTTGCCCCCTTTGTCCACCATGATGTTGTCAGGCTTGATGTCGCAATGCACCATGCCATGCTCGTCATGCGCATAGGCCAGCGCCGCGCTCACGGCGCGCAACACCCCCAGCACCTCCTTCGGCTTCAGAGGGCGTCGCTCCCGCCGCCGTCGCCGCACGATTTCCCGCAATGTCCACCCATCCACATAGTTTTCCAACAAGAAGGCCACATCGCCTTCCCGATACAACCCGTAAAAGCGCACGATGTTGGGATGCCGCAACTTTTTGAGGGCTTCCGCCTCACGCAAAAAACGCTTGAACACATGCGGGTCGTCCAGCCACTCCCCTTTGAGCACCTTCATCGCCAACGGCACCCGCCGCTTCAAATCCCACACCCTGTACACCGCGCCCATCCCACCGGCGGCAATGAAGGCATCAACGCGATAGCGCCCCGCCAGCACTTTCCCTACCATGCTCTCTCCCATGTGCCCCTCCTATGGCAAGAAGACAAACTCGCTCTGCTGCCCCAGCCGCACCCGGTCTCCGCGCTGCAGCCGCGTGGCCGTCACCCGCTGTCCGTTGACATAGGTCCCCCCGGTGCTACCCTGATCTTGAATGAACCATTGCCCCCGAGCATACCGCAGGCGGGCATGTTGGCGTGAGACAAAGCGGTCTGGGACGAGCACATCGCAGCCGCTACCACGCCCCAGCAACACGTTGTCGCCTTGAACGGGGATCTTATTACCCGCCAAGGGACCCTGCCGAAAATAGAGCACCGCTTTCGCCAGGCCTTCTGCCTCCCGCGCCGCGGGTAGGGGCTGGTCGGGCGCCGTGGCTTCCACCGGGCCGGGCAGAGCAGGATCGGGCGGCAGATCCTCCCACGCTGGGGGCAAAGGCGGCGACTTGCCTCCGTCGCCTCTCTCTCCCATCCCAAGACCCAGCCTCTCCAGGACATCATCCTGGAACCACGAACTTACAAACATCAACCCACCCCCCACCAGAACCCCCACAAAAGCCACGATAGTCCCAATAAACCCGATACGATAGTGGACTTCGATCACCCCCATGGCCATCGTTTGGCGGTCGTGCTGGTAGCCCAACACGACCAACATCATCAGCACCAAACCCAGCAAAGCCTGTCCCATCTCCATCACGCCCAACCATAGCGTCTGGCGCACGGGAATAGCCGCAACCAAAACGATCAAGATCCCAAAAGCCAAGATCGCGAACAGGAAAGGATTGCCGCTGGCATGTTCACCACCGATGGAAATTCCCTTTGCCAATTCCCAACCCGAAAAAGTCGCCACTTCCTGCCCCCCACAGGAAACCAAAACCCACGGCATGAAGAAGAACACCACCACCAGCAAACCGTTGATGCCACTGAGAAAGCGCCCTCCCCATTGCAAGATCTGCCTCATTGTGAACCTCCCAACGACAGGGTCTTGAGTACCAGTACGGTTTCGCCCATTCGAATCTCATCATTCTCCGCGAGCGGCGTGGCTTCGCGGATCTGGCGGCCATTCACCCAGGTGCCGTTCGCAGAGCCAAAATCCCACAGCACAAAGCGGCCATCTTCCAGGGTAACCTTGGCATGAGGATTAGAAACCCGAGGATCCTGGAGAAGAATATCCCCCATCGTGCGCCCGAGGACCGCGCCATCTTCCAACGGAAAAACCTTGCCCGGGAACCGGCCTGCCTTCATCCACAGCAGGCCCAACAATGTGCGCTCTTGCACCTTTGGTCGGTCGACCAGGGTACGTTCGATGGCATCCCCCGCCTGTGTGTTTTCGGCACCAGCCAGGGCCTCTTCGCTCCAGGCCGGCCCCCTTTCATCCTCCGGCGTCTCTTCGCGCGACCCTTCTGCACCCAACGGCAAAGGCGAAGCGGGCAGCCCCATCCCCTCCGCCTGCTGCTCGGCAAGGCAATAGGGGCACTCATCCAGGGCGGCATCATACGGCCCGTGCAAGGGGCAAAACTTCTCACCCATACACGCTCCTCCTTTATGGCGTAGGTATAGGCGTTGCGGGGGTCGGCGTGGGGTTCTCCCGCATCCACGGTGGCAAGGCAACAAACTGCCGCCACAGGCCATCATGACGTTCACACTGCTCACGCCCCACGGCGGGCAAAAGCACCACGCTATTGGGGTAAAGATGGATGCTATCCAGAAATTCTTTCCATTGGGGCGATCCAGGGCCTTCCTGTTGCGGCACGGGTACAGCATCGAAATCACGGTGGTAATCCAGGACTTTCCCCTCCGGCACGCGCCCCAGCGTGCTGGTCAAAATCTGGCGGAAGCGGCCCGTTCGCGCCCACTGTTGCCAGAATTCTTCATCCGAGCCATAGGTCAACAAACCAAACTCCCTCAACAGCCCGTAAAAAGTGCCGCCGGCGAGCACCTTCCCCAGGCAGGCGTACTGGCCCGAAGGAAGCGCCGTCCAGGTTGGCGAGGCAAGCGGTGCCACGGCAAACGGCGTCGGGGAAGGAAGCGGGGCAGGCGTCGCGGTGAACGTCGGCACCGGGGATGGCGTGGGCGTCGGCGGTGGCATAGGGGTTGGTGAGGTAAGCGGGGCACTGATCGCGGGAAGCGGCGTGGGCGGCACGGCGGCCTTCCGGCGAGAAAGGCCCCACCACAATGCCCCCCCTATCAGGCACCCCACCAGCCCCATCACCACCGGCAACCACCACCAGCGTTTCAGCAAGGCGGCCGCACCATCGGCGGGCTGAGGCTGCCCTTCGCCCGCGGGGGCAGGCGTGGGAACGGTCGCGGTATCCTTGTCCGGCGCCGAAGGGGCAGGCGCTCCCTCGTCCTGGATGTCAAGCGCCTGGGGGGCAACAAGGCGGGTGGGCGTGCCGGTGCTCGTCCACGCTTCCACAGGAATGGCTTCTCCCACCGCGATCACAATGGCCGAGATGTTGTCCGCCCCACCCTGTTGATTGGCGAAGTCGATCAAACGCTGCACCGCTTCTTCCGGCGGCGCCTCACCCGCCAGGCGGACGATATCCTCGGCGGAAGCGTACCGCGTCAGCCCGTCGGAACACAACACAATGCGGTCGCCGGTCTGGAGGGTACGGGTAAAAATGTCCACCTTGGGGTCGGGGCGTCCACCGAGGCTACGGGTGAGACGGTTCTTGACCTTGGAGCGTCGCGCTTCTTCCTCGGTCATCAACCCCTCTTGCACCATCTCTCCCACCAGGTTGTGATCCACCGTGATCTGCTCGGCGTGGCCGCCGCGCAAAAGGTACGCCCGGCTATCCCCCACATTGGCCACGATCAGGCGCTCGCGCCACACCACCGCCGCCACCAGCGTGGTGGCCATCGCCCGCCCGCCCCCTGCTTCACTATGGCCGTAAGCGTAAATCTCGTTGCCCAC
>JALSPT010000253.1 GCA_026985785.1 Anaerolineales bacterium | reverse complement strand
CGCTGGCCGATGGAGGGAGGAACGGCCAGCGATTGAGCGCCGGCGATACTCTGGCCAACCGCTACCTCATCCAGGAAGTGATTGGGGTGGGGGGGATGAGCGCTGTCTATCGGGCGCGCGACCTGCACTTCCCCAACATCGTCAAACTGGTGGCCATCAAAGAGATGCGCACCGACGCGACCGACCCCAACGTGCGCGCCACCATGTTCCGCAATTTCGAGCGGGAAGCCCACATCATTGCCAGCCTGAACCACCCGGCCATTCCCCACATTTACGATTATTTCACCCATAACGACCGGGCTTATCTGGTGTTGGAATACGTCAACGGCCA
The DNA here is from genome assembly GCA_026985785.1 of Anaerolineales bacterium. GTDB lineage: Bacteria > Chloroflexota > Anaerolineae > Anaerolineales > DRMV01 > DRMV01. The sequence continues at coordinate 6,000 of JALSPT010000253.1, read as the reverse complement.
GAACCTGGAAGAGATTTTGCAAAAAACCGAGGGCTTTTTGCCGGAAGAGCAGGTGCTGGCCTGGGCGATCGAACTTTGCGACGTTTTGCATTACCTGCATACCCGCCAGCCGGCGCCCGTGATTTTTCGCGATATGAAGCCGTCCAACATCATGATCACCCAATCGGGCAAGATCATGGTGGTGGACTTTGGCATTGCCAAGATTTTCCAGGCTGGGCAAAAGGGCACCATGATCGGCACCGAAGGGTATGCCCCGCCGGAGCAGTACCGCGGGGAGGCCACGCCGCAGGTGGATATTTACGCCTTAGGAGCGACCCTCCACCACTTGCTCACCCGCCGCGACCCCCGCACCGAGCCGCCCTTTTCCTTCCACGAGCGTCCTGTCCGGCAGATCAACCCCAGCGTGTCCCCGGAATTGGAGGCCATCGTCCATCGGGCGCTGGAATACGACGCCGCCCGGCGGTTTCAAAGCGCCTTGGAGATGAAGGAAGCCCTGCTGGCCGTGGCCCGTAAAACGGGGGCGCTTTCCCTCCTGGGGCCAGCCAGCAAGCAGACGCTGCACGGATTGACCGCTGGCTTGGCGGGGGGGCAGGGCGTCAAGCCGTTGTGGGTCTTCGAAGCCGAAGACGAGGTGCGCGGCACGCCGTTGTTGCACGAAGGGCGATTGTATGTGGGCTCTTACGACACCAATCTTTACGCGTTGGACGCCGGCGATGGCACGATGATCTGGAAATACCCCTCGCGGGATGGGGTGGTCACCCGCCCTGTGGCCGACAAAACCCACGTCTACTTTGGTTCGCGGGATGGCACATTTTACGCCCTGGGACATCGCCACGGGCGGCCAATCTGGCAGTATGAAGTGGGCGCTCCAATATACTCTTCCCCGCGGATGGCCGAAGGGTACCTGTTTTTCGGTGCCGATGATGGGCGGTTGCACGTCGTGCAGGCCACCAGCGGGCGACGGGTGTGGGCTTTCGAGGCCGGTGCGGCTGTGCGCTGCACGCCCTTCGCCGGTGAAAATCGCGTGTATTTCGGCACCGAAGAGGGCGACTTTTACGCTTTGGATTTCAGCGGCAAGATGCAATGGCGCTACCGCGCCAAGCGAGGCATTCTCTCTTCGCCCATCGTGGCCGACAAAACGGTGTATTTTGCCGACCTGGGCGGCGTGTTGCATGCCCTGGATGCGGAAAGCGGGTGGGTGTTGTGGCGTTTTCGGATGGGGAAAGGGAGCGTTTCCTCCCCGGCGGTAAGTGGCCGGTATGTGGTGCTTGGCTCTGCCGATGGTGCTGTCTATTGTGTGGATGCCGAGCGGGGACGGGAGGTTTGGCGCTTTCAAACCGAGCACCAGGTGCCCGGTTCGCCGCTGATCCATCAGGAAACCGTGTACATTGGCTCTGCCGACGGGTATATGTATGCCTTGACGCTTGCCAAAGGCCGCTTGCTCTGGAAGTTCCCCACCGATGGCCCGATTACCGGCTCGGCGGTGGTGCATAACGCCGTGCTTTACTTTGGCTCTGCCGACCATCGCGTGTACGCGGTGGTCATCGACTAACGCTGAGACGTCATTGGCGCGCTTTTTTGCCCAGTAGACGCCTCTCTACCAAGGAGTTTATGATGGCGCGCCAATTCAGATGGTGGCTCGTTTCCACCTTGTTGTTGTTCGTGCTGGTTGCCGCAGGGTGTCAGAGAGCCGCGACGCCCGACACGCAGGCGACCGTGCAGGCTATGGTGGCAGCCCAAATGGCTACCCTGACCGCGAAGGCCCCTACCCCCGACTACGCAGCCACTTTTCAGGCTCAGGCGACCCAGATCGCGGCTTTGCAAGCCACCATTGCCGCTCCTACACCGCTCTTGCCACCCACGCCCACGCCGGACGAGACCACGGCCATCCGTAATGCCTTGGCTGCTTATCTGGCGTGGCCGCCTTCTCAGATCGAGATGGAAGTGGGCGAAATTCGTCCAGACGGCACGGCTACCGGTGTGGTGCGGCGGGTGGGCGAAACCATGGGCGCAGCCTGGTTTGCTGCCAAGGTGGAGAGCGTGTGGTTGATCGCCTACGTTGGGATCGGTGTGCCGCCGTGCGACCGCGTCAATCCCCTACATATCCCGACTGAGTGGGTTGACTATTGCCAGCAGGGAAATCAAACAATTCGGCGTTGAATCAACGCAGCGTAGGACCAAGGAGATGGGCGTGCGATTTTCATCTTTGATTGGGAAGGTCATCACCTGGCTTCAGCGGGCTGGGGTTGCTGAGCCGCCGAGTGTTCCTTCGGCGGATGAGATGAGCGCGGGGGCAACGCCTCCTCCGGCGGCTACAGCGCCCGACGCGTCGGCGCAAGATACCGAGGGGGGGCGCCCGCCTGCTGTGTCTGAGCCGGATACCATCCCTCTTCGTGAAGAGGAGATGGTGGGTATTGTCGGCACGCGCCCGCTGGAGGAGGGGGAAGTGGAAGAACTGCTGCAAAAAGCCGCCATACCCCTCCGTCCCGAGCAGGTGAGCGTTGGTCTGGGCTACGATGTAGGGCTGCAGCGCGACCACAATGAAGACGCCATCTATGCGACCGTCTCGAACCTGAGCGCCAACGGGCGCGACCTGTTGTTTGGTTTGTTCGTGGTGGCCGATGGCATGGGGGGGCATCAGCATGGCGAAGTGGCGTCCGAGGTGGCGGCGCGGGCGCTGGCGCAATATCTGATGGATGCCGTCCATCATCCGCTTTTCCAAGCCGAGCCCCGCGTGCCGGAAGATGCATTGATCGAACTGATGCACGAGGCCGTACGGCGCGCGCATCGGGCGGTGGTAGAAAAAGCGCCGGGCGGAGGGACGACCATCACCGCGGCGCTGTTGCTCAACGGGCAGGTGACCATCGCCCACGTCGGCGACAGCCGGGCTTACGCCATCCATCCCGATGGGCGGATGGAGGTGCTGACGCGGGACCATTCGCTGGTGAAGCGCCTGGAGGAACTGGGGCAGTTGACGCCTGACGAAGCCGCCGTCCACCCGCAGCGCAACGTCCTTTACCGGGCTTTGGGGCAGGCTGAACCCTTCGAGCCTGATGTTTTCATCACTTCCGCGCCGCAAGATGGTTATCTGATGCTCTGTTCGGACGGGTTGTGGGGCGTGGTGCCGGAGGAGGAACTGTTCCGCTTGGTCACCGCCACGCCTTCACCTGCCGAAGCATGCCAGCAACTGGTGCGCGCGGCCAACGCGGGCGGTGGCCCGGACAACATTTCCGTCATCTTGGTGCGTTTTGGTGGTCAGCGCGGGTAAACGGGACGACGAGGTAGCCGATGGGCGAGAACTATTACGAGATTTTGGGCGTATCGCCAGAGGCCACGCCAAACGAAATCAAGCAAGCCTATTTTCGGCTGGTGCGGCGCTATCACCCCGACGTCGCCCCCGACCCTGCGTCCCACGAAAAATTCCTCCAGATTCAGGCGGCCTACGAGGTGCTTTCCGACCCGCTCAAGCGAGCGGAGTACGACAAAACGCTGCCCAAGGACCCGCTCACGCTCTCGCTGCTGGCCAGCCGCAAGAACTTGTTGCGGGTGCAGGAGCCGCAACTGGTGTATGTGCTTCTCACCGTCACGCCCAACGCCGAAGAGGAAATGGCTGCCCAGCGTCCTCCTTTTAACCTCTGCCTGGCGCTTGACCGCTCGACTTCCATGAGTGGCGAGCGGTTGGCTGCCGTCAAGCGGGCGGCCAGTATGTTGATCGATGAGTTGCGCCCGGACGACATTTTCTCTGTGGTCACCTTCAACGACCGGGCGGAAGTCGTTGTCCCGGCCACCCGAGGGCAAGACAAAGACTATCTCAAAAAGCAGGTTGCTGCCATTACCGCCTCCGGCGGCACGGAAATCTTTCAAGGCTTGCAGGTGGCCTATCGTCAGGTTGGCCGCTTCTACAGCCCTGATTATCTCAATGAGATTATCCTCGTGACGGATGGCCACACCTACGGCGACGAGGACAAGTGTTACAAATTGGCGGTCCAGGCGCGCGGACAAGGGATTGTGATCACCGGCGTGGGTATTGGTCATAAGTGGAACGCCGAATTCCTCGACCGCCTGACGGCAGCCACCGGCGGAAGCACCCACCTCATCACTTCATCCCGCCACATCGAAGCGTTTTTGGAAACGCACTTTCGCGGGATGGGGCAGCGGCTGGCCGAGCAGGTCACCCTGGCGTGGCATGAACAGCCTGGCGCGACGTTGCAGTACGCGTTTCGCCTTGCCCCCGATGCCGCACCCCTTACGGTGGAATCCCATCTGGTGTTGGGGCACGTGCCGCGCGGGGACAAACTTCAGGTCGTGATGGAGTGGCTCGTCCGCCCACAGGATTTGGAAGCCCCCGAGCAACAGATTTTGGATGGTGTGTTGCGGGCCCGCTTGCCGCTTCGCCAGCCACCCACATGGCAAAAGTCCGTGGCTTTGGCTCTTCCACTGGCCAAGGAGGCCGACTTGAGCAGCCCGCCGCCGGCGATCATTACGGCGATGGGGCAACTGACGTTGTACCGAATGCAGGAAAAAGCCCAGCAAGACGTCCAGGCCGGGCGTATCGCGCAGGCCACCCGCCGCCTGGAGCAATTGGCCAGCCGTTTGTTGACCGCCGGGCAACCCCAACTCGCGGCGACGGTGCGCCAGGAGGTCGGCCGCGTGCGCAGAACGCATCACCTTTCCGACGAAGGGGAAAAAGCCCTCCGGTTTGGTACTCGGGCACTGATCACGCCGCCATCTTCGAAGAGAGGAGCCTCCCGATGATTCGCTGTCCGGTTTGCCATCACGAAGAGTACGATGGTGCGCTCTATTGTAGCGAGTGCGGCGCGCCGTTGTTTGGCACCCAAGGGACGACGCAAAATCTGACAGTCGAAGGCGAGATGTGGTTGCCGGGTGAAGAACTCACCCACGCCGACCAGCGGGAGGGACAGGCGCGAGTCGTGCTTTATCTGGTCGAGAGTGGGCAGCGGATTTTTCTTGACGAAGGCACCGAATGGACGTTGGGACGTCTGGCCGCGGGGCAGGCGGTGGTGCCGGACGTGGACCTGACCCCTTATCATGCTTATGAGCAGGGTGTGTCGCGTTTGCATGCCACCCTCCGCCTTGACGAACGCGGACGGCTGCTGCTCACCGATATGGGCTCCTCCAACGGCACGCGTGTCAACGGCATCAAACTCCTCCCCAACACCCCCCATCCCCTTCAGCATGGCGACATGGTCGCTTTGGGTAAACTGGTATTTCAGGTGCTCATCCAAAATCCCTAACCGCAGAGGTTCTCCATGCTCACCTTGATCTTGCACATCCCCAACGAAGAGCCGATTGCCTGCGAGGTGGACGACCTGCCTGGCCCGCAGGATACCATGCTGATCGTCAAAAACCCTCGCCGCCGCGACGGCAAGGATATCCATTACCTGGAGCCGGAGGTCACCACGGTGATCATTCCCCTTAGCCGGGTGACCATTATCGAAGTCATGCCCACGACCGAGGAAGAAATTATCGGTTTCGTGCGCGATTGACCACGGAGAACACGATGGCATCTTCTCAAGAAGCGCAAAAGCGCCCCTACCGCGTTTTGGTTGTGGATGACGAAGACCGGATGCGGCGGTTCATCCGTTTGAACCTGGAATACGATGGTTTCGAGGTGCTCGAAGCCGCCAATGGCCGTGAGGCGCTGGACCAGGTGCGCGAGGGCTTTCCCGATTTAGTGTTGTTGGATGTGATGATGCCCGACCGCGATGGGTTCGAGGTGCTCAAAATGCTGCGCGAGGTGAGCGAGGTGCCGGTCATCATGCTGACCGCAAAAGGGGAAGAGGAAGATATTGTGCGTGGTTTGGAACTGGGCGCGGATGATTACATTACCAAGCCGTTCAGTATGCGAGAACTGGTCAGCCGGATTCGGGCGGTGTTGCGGCGGACGGAGGCGGTGCGTGGTTCCTTGCATGGCGTCATCGAGGTGGATGACCGCCTGAAGATTGATTTCGACCGGCGGGAGGTGTGGGTCGATGGCAA
>JALSPT010000252.1 GCA_026985785.1 Anaerolineales bacterium | reverse complement strand
TGCACGCCGAGGGGGTGCGGGTGGTGGTCACGGTGGATTGCGGCATCCGCTCGGTGGCCGAAGCCGAACACGCCCGCGCTGTGGGGCTGGACCTCATCGTCAGCGACCACCACCTGCCGGGCGAAACCCTGCCGCCCGCGCTGGCGGTCATCAACCCCAAGCGCGCCGACGACACGTACCCTGAAAAATACCTTGCTGGCGTCGGCCTGGCCTACAAAATAGCCCAGGCGCTCTTTCTGCGCCTGCGCCCCGCCGAGGCTGACGCCGTGGCTGACTACCTCGACCTGGTGGCCTTGGGCACGGTGGCCGACCTCGCGCCGTTGCAGGGCGAAAACCGCTACTTAGTGCGCCTGGGGCTGCACCGCCTGCGCCGCCCGCAGCGCCAGGGGCTGTTTTCCCTCATTCAGGTGTCCAACCTCAAGGCGGAGCGCCTCACCGCCACCCACATCGGCTTCATGCTCGGCCCGCGCCTCAACGCCGCCGGGCGGCTGGAATCGGCCCTCGCTGCCCTCGACCTGCTGCTGACCGAGGATTATATGGAAGCCGGGCGCTTGGCCATGCAACTGGACGCCCAGAATCGCGAGCGCCAGCGCCAGACGAAGGAAGTGCAGGAAAAAGCCGAAAGCCTGGCCGTAGAAGGCGACGAGGTGCCGCTGCTGCTGTTTGCCGCCCATCCCGATTTCAACCCCGGCGTGGTGGGGCTGGCCGCTTCCCGCCTGGTGGAGCGCTACTACCGCCCGGCCATCGTCGGCCAGCGGGGGGAAGAATTCACCCGCGCCTCGTGCCGCAGCATCCCCGAATTTCACATCACCCAGGCGCTGGAAGCCTGCGGCGACCTGTTGGAGCACTACGGCGGCCACGCCGCGGCGGCGGGCTTTACTGTGCGCAACGACCGCCTGCCCGACCTGTTGGCCTGCCTGCGTGCCCAGGCCGAAAGCGCCCTCGGCGGCCTCGACCTGCGCCCCACCCTGCGCGCCGATGCCGAGGTGCGTCTGCGAGACCTGACCACCCAGGCGCTCACCGACATGCGCTGGCTGGAACCCACCGGCTTCGGCAACCCGCGGCCGCGCTTCGTCGCCCGCGGCGTGCGCGTGCACAGCGCCCGCACCGTCGGCAAGGAAGCCCAGCACCTCAAACTCATTTTGGAGCAGGACGGCGTGCGCCGTCAGGCCATTGCCTTCCGCCAGAGGGAATGGTTGGAGAAACTGCCCGCCGCGGTGGATATTCTGTTCACTTTTGAATGGAACGAATACAACGGCCAGCGTAGCCCCCAGTTGAACATCAAGGACCTGCGTCCGGCGGCATAAAGCCCTCGCGAGGGTTATCGCCGCCGCTGGCGCACCACTTCGAACAACAGCACCGCCGCGGCCACCGCCGCATTGAGCGACTCCGCCCCGCCGGGCATGGGGATGTGCACCGCCTGGGTAGCCGCACGCCGGGCGTCCGCGCCGGCACCCTCGGCTTCGCCCCCCACCACCAGCACCAAAGGCTGCAGAAAATCGGCCTGGTCGTATGGCACCCCTTCCCCCGCTGCGGCCAGGAAGACCGCCTTGCCCCCCCTCAGCGCCGCCGCTTCGTTCCATGCCGCCCGGCGCAGCGGAAGATGGAAATGCGCCCCCATCGCCGCCCGCACCACTTTGGGGTTGAAGGCGTCCACGGTATCCGGCGAAAGCACCACGCCCTGCACCCCCGCCGCCCACGCCGTGCGCAACATTGTCCCAGCGTTACCGGGGTCGCGCACCCCGTCCAACCAGAGCACGAAGTTGGCGTTTTCCGGCCATGGCAATGCCCGCCGCGGCAACACCAGCAACACGCCCTGCGGCGTTTGGGTGGCGCTGGCGGCGGCAAAGACCTCCGGGGGGACTTCCCACAACGGCACGCCGCGCGCCTGCAGCGCTGCTACCACCGCCTGCCCCCGCGGCGAGATTTTGGGCGTGTATAGCGCCCATCGCGGCAGCCACTCTGCCGCCAGCGCCTCTTCGGCCAGCCGCACCCCTTCGGCCACCCACAGCCCCATCTCCCGACGGCTGCGACGGCTGCGCTGGAGCCGCCGCACCGTTTGGATGCGTGGGTTGCGCCGCGACGTGATGCGGCCTTCAGCCATAGTGCTCGTCCCAAACGGCCAAAAATGCCTCCACGGTTGGGCGGTCGTACAGCACCAGGCGGACGTCCTCCACACCGCTTTCGGGGTGCGCGGCGAAGTAATCTTCCACGGCCTGGAAGATGACCGCTGCCGCCTGCCGCTTGGGGAAGCCGTAGATGCCCGTGCTGATGGCGGGGAAGGCGATCGATCGTAACCCCAGTTCGTCGGCGCGGCGCAGAGCGCCCTGCACGGCAGCACGCAGTTTGGCGTCTTCGTCGTCCTGCCCGCCATGCCACACCGGCCCCACGGCGTGGATGACGTACCGGCACGGCAGGTTGCCGCAATCGGTATAGGCCGGGCGGTCGTGGGGCACCGGCCCGTGTTGCCGCACCCATGCCGCCGATTGTTCGGTGATGACCGCACCCCCTTTGCGGGCGATCACCGCGGCTACCCCGCCGCCATGCATCAGGTGGCGGTTGGCCGCGTTCACGATGGCGTCCACCGGTTCTGCCGTGATGTCGCCGCGCAGCAGGCGGAATTGCCCTCCATGGGGGAGGGAGCGGTTTCGCAAGGCTTCCATACGCGCCTCCAACGCGAAGCCAGCCCGCGACGCGAGGCCGCGGGCGGGTCGGGGGTTATTTCTTCGGCTCCGGCGTGTGGCCGTTGTGCTTGCTGGGGCCGTAGGGGAGAGGAATGTACTGCACCGATGGCCGCCGTTGCGCCGATTGCGGATAGAGGTTCATCAGCCGGTACACCTCCACCGGCATCTCGGTGCTGACCGGAAGCCCAAGTTCTGTGGCTTCTTCCGTGGTGATGGGATAATCGTGCGTCCAGCGGCCTGTGGCCAAGGTTTCTGCCAGTTCCTCGGCCTTGTCGGGCGGCATCTTGCCGTCCAAAATCTTGACCACCGTGCGCTTGACCTGTTGGATGGCCTTGCGGGAAAGGTCGGCGAGGATGAGGGTTTCGTCGTCCACCCGGTTGACGTCCTTTTGTTCCACCACTTTGAGGATGGAAGCCGCGGCGTATTGCCCCAGTTGCGGGTCAACCGGGCCCAACACGGCGTTTTCGTCCATCACGATTTCGTCCGCGGCCAGCGAAATCAGCGTGCCGCCCGACATCGCGTAGTGGGGGACGAAGACCGTCACTTTGGCAGGGTGTTTCTTGAGCGCATAGGCGATCTGCTCTGCTGCCAGCACCAGGCCGCCGGGGGTGTGCAGGATCAGGTCAATCGGCACGCTGTCGTCCGTCAACTTGATGGCGCGCAAGATCTGCTCGGAATCCTGAATGTCGATATAGCGCGCCATCGGGAAGCCGAGGAACGACATGGTTTCCTGGCGATGGATCAGGGCGATGACCCGCGAGCCGCGCTTTTTCTCCATCTGGCGCATGATGCGCACGCGGGCGTTTTCCAGCATCCGTTGCCGGAGCCACGGCTCCAGCGATGCCAGCATGATGAACAGCCAGAAGAGGTCCCAGAAATTGCCACTCATGATGTGCCTCCTGTGATGAGGTTACCAGCGGTAAAGTTCGTCCAGGTAGCGGCGGTCGGGGCGATGGGCAAAGTAGCGGGCGAACAAGAAACCGAACACAAAACCGCCGATGTGTGCCCACCAGGCGACGCCGCCCATCGTGTGCGCCCCGTAAGGCAGCAGCGCCATCCACCCGGAGTACAATTGGGTGACGAACCATATCCCGATGAACAGCCATGCCGGTAATTCCATGAAAGTGATGAAGATGAACAGCGGCACCAGCGTCAACACCTGGCCGCGCGGGTAGAACACCATGTACGCCCCCAGCACCCCGGCGATGGCGCCGCTCGCGCCCACCGTGGGAACCATGCTGGTGGGCAGCACCCAGGCCTGCATCAGCGCGGCGGCCACGCCGCTGAGGAGGTAAAACATCAGGTAGCGTCCCGGCCCCATGCGGTCTTCGACGTTGTCGCCAAAGATGAACAGCACCCACATGTTGCTGAGCACATGGAACCAACCGCCGTGCAGGAACATGCTGGTGAAGATGGTCGGCCAGGCCTGCAACGGGTGCGCCCACAGCCGGGCGGGCACCAAGCCGTAGGTGTAGATGAAGTGCTGCAACGCGCCTCGGCTCATGCTGACTTCGTGGAGGAAGACCAGCAAGTTGAGGGCGATCAGCGACCAGTTGACCAAGGGGAAAGAGCGCGAACGCACGGTGTCTTTGATGGGGAACATGGGGCTGCCTCATAAAAAGGGATGGAGGGCGTGTATTTGGATTGTACCCCGCGCGGTCCGCTGGTGTTGATGCGGCAGGGGGTTCTAAGAAAACGCATATTTTTTGGTGGAAAAGGTGTAAAGTTGGTGAGGCGCGCCGGTGGCCTTCAGGCACGGTTTTGGTTGGCTGGCGGCGAAATCCGGAGGAATTGTCGGGTGCGGTGGATGCGCGCTGCCCCCAGAGGGATGTCCAGTGCGTCCAGCACCTCATCCGGACGCCCTGTGGCACTCTGGCGGGCGCTCAGCCGCAGTTGTAGGCGTTGCCGTCCTGCTTCATCCGGCGGCAACACAGCGGCGTTTTCTATGAGGGGGCGCAGGTCGTAGATTTTGCCACGCCGCTCGCGCGGCAAGTGTTCGGCGGCCAGCAGCGTGGTCAGGCGCGCTTCCAGGTCGGGCACGGGATCGAGCAAGGTGAGGATGTATTCGGAGGCTACCACCTGGTTGGGGAGGGGAGGCTCATCGGGGGGCACAACCGTGACCTGGAGGATGCGGATGCCCGGCGGGGCGGCCTGGCGCAAAGCCGACGCGATCGCTTCCGTGGGCCATGGCTCGGTGAGCCAAAAGTCCGCCAGTTCGTGCTCGCCGGTGCAGCCCAACGGCAGGGCGGCGGCGAGGTGCATTTTGGGGCGGGGATGGTAGCCATGGCTGTGGAGCAGCGGCAGGCCGGCGCGGCGAAAGGTGCGCTCCAAGGTGCGCTGGACGTCTAAGTGGCTGGTATAGCGCATGGCCTCGGTCTTGGCGTAAGTCAGACGGATGCGCAGGGGCTTCTCGGCGGGTGGGGGCGATGTCATTGGGTTGCCTCCGGTGCACCTTGCTCCAGCGCCAGCAGGCGGGCTTTGGTGGCCAGGCCGCCGGGGCCGCTGTAGCCACCCAGTGAGCCGTTGGCTGCCACCACCCGGTGGCAGGGGATGACCAACGGCATGGGGTTTCGCGCGACGGCCTGCCCCACGGCCCGTGCAGCCCTGGGATGCCCGCTGGCGGCAGCGATCTGGCCGTAAGTGCGCGTTTCGGCGTAGGGGATGGCCGCGACCGCCTGCAAAACCTGCCGTTGGAAAGGCGGCAATGTTTCCCAGGCGATCTCCATCGGGAAATGGCGGCGATGGCCGCTCAAGTATTCTTGCAAGTGTACCAGCCAGCGGTTGGCGCTACAGCGCAACGCTGCTGTGGTAGGAGTGTCTGCCTTGCCGCTCAAACCTCTCCGGGCGCGCGTCGCGCTTTCCCCCCACAACACAGCCGCTAACCCTTTGACTGTGACCGTGACACCAATTTGTCCCCATCCAGGGACGTCGATCAATGCGGTATAGCGTGGCATGTTTCAATACTACCATGCCCTTCACGCGCCTGCCAAGCGCTTCTCTGAGGTTGGCCTACGCTCGGTGGGGGGAGGGGTAGCACTCGCGTCTTCCTCGCTCTTCCTGTGGCGTTTGTGCATTGCATGGCGCACGAAACCTTGCCAACTGCTTTGCCCTTTGCTATAATGCGTCCTGCTTGTGGGCGCGTAGCTCAGTTGGTTAGAGCGCATCACTCACATTGATGAGGTCAGGGGTTCAAGTCCCTTCGCGCCCACCAGGGCCCCGGTCAGAAAAGGCCGGGGCTTTTTCGTTCCCGAAAAGCCTTCTGCTATCACCCAAAATGGAGTATTATAGGCCTATGTCCCTGTCTTCCTTTGCTGGGAACCCGTTGTTCTGGCCTGCTATCCTGCTCATCGGCCTGGCTGTCGGCTTGGCGCTGGGGTGGGGGGTGGGGACGTTGGGCGTGCGGCGCGCTTGCCAGGTACATATTCGGCGATTGAAGCAGCACTTGCGTCAACAAGCGCGTGAGGAGTGCATGACGCGAATTGCGCTCTTGGATGACCTTTCTCAGGCGTTGACCGCCACGCTTAATTACCAGCGAGTGCTTGATCTGGCGTTGGACGTGGCCATTCAAGCGCTCACGCCGGGAGACGCCAGCCGCCCTGAGCCGTTGGTTGCCGCGGTGCTCCTTTTCGACCAACAGGGGGTGTTGCGGGTGGCCTCGGCGCGGCGCTTTACCCACGCGGATATGCGTGTGGGCCTCTCAGCGGCCCGCGGTGGGGTGGCAGAGGTGGTGGAGCAGCGGCAACCTGTGCTGCTGCGCGAGCCGGCAAGCGACCCCGAACTGCGACAGATTGCCGCGCTGCATGCGGCGCATAGCGCCTACCTCTACCCGCTGACGGGGGGGCTGGAAGTGTATGGCCTTTTGTTGTACGCCCATCCTGAGAGGGAATTTTTTACCGCCGAACGCGTGGAATTGCTGGAATTCCTTGGGCGGCAGGCCACCACGGCTATCCAGAATGCCCGTCTCTACCATGACCTGGAGCGGGAGAAACAGCGCCTTACCGAGGTGGAAGAGGAAGCCCGCCGCAAATTGGCGCGTGATCTCCATGATGGACCAACGCAGACCATTGCCGCCATTGCGATGCGTGTCAGCCTTATCCGTCGGTTGATGCAGCAAAACCCTCAGGCCGCAGTTGGAGAACTTGCCAAGGTGGAAGACCTGGCGAGGCACGCCACCAAGGAAATCCGCCATCTGCTCTTTACTTTGCGACCGTTGGTGCTGGAGACCGAGGGGCTCTCTGCGGCGTTGCAGGCCATGGCCGAAAAGTTCCATCAACTTTACAATCAAAACGTCGTTGTCGAAGCCGATGAGCGGGTAGTGGAGATGCTGGATGCCGGTCAGCAGACCACGGTGTTTACCATTGCGGAAGAGGCTGTCAACAACGCCCGCAAACATGCCCGCGCGGAGCACGTTTGGGTGCGTTTGAAACTGCTTCGCCCTGACGTCGCTGTGCTGGAAGTGCGGGACGACGGTGTGGGCTTCGATCTTGGCGCGGTGACCAACAATTACGAGTATCGTGGTAGCCTGGGGATGATCAATATGCAAGAGCGCGCCGAACTGATCAACGGCCAATTGGAAATTCATAGTGCCGAAGGTGCAGGGACGACCATCCGTTTGTGGATTCCGCTTTCCGATGACGCCGCCGAGCGTTTACGGCAGGGGCGCTTGACGCCATAGGAGCCTGCGATGCCTCAGGCCGAAGGTTTGTACTACACCGAATCCGACTTGCGCCCCGATGTCGAGCGTGCCGCCATGCCGGTGGTGCTGGTACATGGTGCGGGGGGAACCCATCTGCATTGGCCGCCTCAGGTGCGCCGCTTACCGGCGCAATGGGTGTTGGCGGTCGATTTGCCAGGCCATGGCCGCTCGGCGGGGGTGGGTGAGCAAGAAATCGCGGCCTATGCCGACCGCTTGGTGGCCTGGGCGGAAGCCATCGGCCTGCCGCCCGCATTCTGGGTGGGACACAGCATGGGCGGTGCCATTGTGCTGACCCTGGCGTTGGAACATCCCCGCCGGGTGCGTGCTTTGGGTCTGGTGGCCACCGGCGCGCGTCTCCCCGTCAATCCTCGCTTGTTGGCCAGCACGGCGCAGCCGGAAACTTTTCCCTTAGCCGTGGAAACGGTGATGAAATGGGCGTTTAGCCCAACAGCCCCGCCGCGTCTGCGCCAGTTGGCCACCCAGCGAATGCTGGAAGTGCGCCCCACCGTTTTACACAATGATTTTACCGCCTGCGATCGCTTCAATGTGGATGCCCGCTTGAGCCAGATCGATGTGCCTGCCGTGGTGATTCACGGCACGGCAGACAAGATGACCCCTTTCCATTACGGCGAACACCTGGCGCGGGAAATCCCTCGTGCTCGGCTGGTCACCGTGCGCGACGCGGGCCACATGGTGATGCTGGAGCAGCCTGAGGCGGTTGCCGAGGCTTTAGCGGCTTTCACCGCCGAGGTGTTGGGGGGAGGCTAACGCTTGCAGGATGGGGCGGATGGCGGCCGCGGCGCGCGCCCGGTGGCTGCGGCGGTTTTTCTCTTCTGGCGGGAGTTCGGCCATCGTCAGGCCCAGTTCGGGCAAGAGGAAGAGGGGGTCGTAACCAAAGCCGTGCTCGCCCCGCTCTTGGGCTATGATCTCCCCCTGGCACACCCCCTCGGCAAAATGCAACGTCCCTTCCGGCGTTGCCACCGCGATCACGCATACGAAGCGCGCTTGCCAGGGTTGGGGCTTGCCTGCCAGTTGAGCCAGCAGGTAGCGGCGTCGGTCGGCGTCGGTGGCGTGGGGCTGCGGGGCAAAGCGCGCCGAATACAGCCCCGGCGCGCCTCCCAACGCTGCCACTTCCAGCCCCGAATCGTCGGCTAAGGTCAGCCAGCCGGTAGCCTCCGCCCAAGCGCGGGCCTTCAAAGCCGCGTTTTGGGCGTAGGTCGCCCCGCTTTCTTCCACCTTCGGCGCAACTTCTGCGGCCACGTCTTGCGGAAAGACCAGGGTGAAAGGCAACCCCTTCAGGAGTTCCCGGTATTCCCGTTGTTTGCCTCGGTTGCCGGTGGCAACCATCAGCGGCGGGCGGCTGAAATTATGTTCTATTCTCATTGACTTCCCTTTCCCTTTGTGTTATACTGTTTATCGCTTTGCGAAAATCCCGGCAGGAGCATAGCAGTGACCCATAGCCATCCCTTCCGACTGAATGTCGGCTTCATTGCCCACGAGCAGGTCGGGTATAGCCGGGAGTTCTTGTTCGACATCCCAGCCATTCGTTTGGAAGACCTACCGTTGCACGGCTTGAAAGGCCGTGTGGTGGTGACGCGTACCACGCAGGGGCTGCTCTTCGAGGGCCGGTTTACGGCCACCACGCCGGCGGAGTGCGTTCGCTGTTTGGAGCCCTTCGAGCAGCGGCTGGATGCCGAATTTACCGAATTATACGCTTTTTTGCCCAAAAACGCGGGGGAATCGGGGTTGCTTTATCCTGAAAGCGGGCAGATCGACCTGGCGCCCTTGGTGCGGGAATATATGTGGCTGGCTTTTCCCATCAAGCCGTTGTGCTCGGCGGATTGTAAAGGGTTGTGCCCGGTGTGTGGTGCCAACCTCAACGTGGAAGATTGTGGCCATCGGGTGGAACACATCGACCCTCGCCTGGAAATTCTCAAAACCCTGCTCGAATCCTGACCTGTCAAGGAGTACGCTTGCATGTCGGCCATGCCGGAGCCTTTTTCTGCGCTCAACACGCTTTTGGAGCAGGCAGCCGTGCGCGGCTACCTGACGATCGATGACTTGTTGGCCTGTTGCCCGGAAAGCAGCCGTCAGGTGCTGGGGCGGGTGCGGGCGTACCTGGAGAACGAGGGTATCGAGGTGGTGGAGGAGGACGAGCCGCCGCATCTTGCTCCAGAGGACGTAGACACGGTAGGCCAGTATCTCAAGGAAATGTCGCGCGTGCCGTTGTTGACGGCGAGTGAGGAGATTGCCCTCGCGAAGCGCGTGGCGCGCGGGAAGGAAGCGGCGCGCATCCTTGAGCACAAAGGGTGGGAACTCTCCAAGGAGCGCCGGCGGCTGCTCGAGGCTCAGGTGCGGGACGGCCAGGCAGCGAGAGAGCACCTCATCCGTGCCAACACCCGCCTGGTCGTCAGCATTGCCAAGCGTTACATCGGGCGGGGCGTGCCCTTTGCGGATTTGATTCAAGAAGGCAACTTGGGTTTGATGAAGGCCGTGGAGAAATTCGATTATCGCCGCGGCCTTCGTTTTTCCACTTATGCCACCTGGTGGATCCGCCAAACGGTGAGCCGCGCCATCGCCGACCAGGGGCGCACCATTCGCGTGCCGGTGCACATGCTGGAGCGTATTCGCGTGCTCTACCGCGAACGCCAGCGGCTGGAGCAACGCCTGGGGCGGGCGCCTACCGGCGAAGAACTGGCCGAGGCGCTGAACCTGCCAGTGGAAAAAGTGGAGTGGATGTTGCAGGTCTCGTGGTATCCGGTTTCGCTGGAAACCCCCGTGCACGATGGGGAAGATGACGAGGCCGAATTGGCAGCATTTATCGAAGATCGTGAGGCGCCCGCACCTGCTCAGGTGGCCTATCGGCAGATTTTGCGCGAGCGCATTCAGGATGTCCTCGACACCCTGCCGCCGCGTGAAGCGCAGGTCATCCGCCTGCGTTATGGCCTGGAGGACCGTCCACCGCTCACCCTGGAGGAAATCGCCCACAAATTCGGCCTTACCCGTGAGCGCATCCGCCAGATCGAAAACAAAGCCCTGCGCCGCCTGCGCCACCCCAGCCGCACCCGCCAACTGCGGGAATACCTCGAAGCCTGAGCCTGCTGCTATGGTAAAATAGCCCCATGCTGCCCCGCTTTACCTCCTCCCTCGGCACGATGATGATGCGCCGCCGCACGCCGGCCTGACCGTTGGGCCTGGGCGGTCATGGCGCGCGGGGCATCCCCAGCCCCCCGGCAACTCCACAGGTCGGCCTCCCGCCGGCCTGTTTCCATTTTGACTACCCGACTACCCTGACTACCTGACTACCTGACTACCCTGACTACCCTGACTACCCTCGGAGGCCCTTATGAGCGAATACATCCTGGTCGGCGTCGCCTGGCCGTATGCCAATGCCGACATCCACGTCGGCAACCTCACCGGCGCGTACCTCCCCGCCGACATCTTCACCCGCTACCACCGCCTGAAGGGCAACCACGTCCTGATGGTTTCCGGCTCCGACGCCCACGGCACGCCCATCACCGTGCGCGCCGACGAAGAGGGCACCACGCCCGAAGCGGTGTACAAACGCTACCACGCCCGCTTCCTGGAACTCTTCCAGAAAGCCGGGCTGGCCTACGACCTGTTCACCACCACCCACACCGAAAACCACTTCAAGGTCTCCCAGAGCATTTTCCTCGCCCTGAAGGAAAACGGCTACCTCTACACCCAAAAGAGCAAGCAGTGGTACTCGCCCACCTTGGGGCGCTTTTTGCCCGACCGCTATGTCGAGGGCACCTGCTACATCTGCGGCTACGAAAGCGCCCGTGGCGACCAGTGCGATCAGTGCGGTAACCTGCTCGACGCCACCCAACTGATCAACCCCCGCTCCAAAATCGACGGCTCGGTGCCCGAACTGCGGGAAACCGAGCACTTCTACCTCGACCTGGGCAAATTGCAAGATGCCATCGTGGCCTTCCTGGAAGCCCGCAAGGACTACTGGCGCCCCAACGTCGTGCGGCAGTCCCTGGGGCAGATTCTGGCCGAGGGGCTGCATGGCCGCCCGATCACCCGCGATCTTTCGTGGGGCATTCCGGTGCCGCTGGAAGGCTGGGAGCACAAAAGCCTGTACGTCTGGTTCGAGGCGGTCATCGGCTACCTTTCCGCGCCGGTGGAATGGAGCCTGCTCACCGGCCAGCCCGACGCCTGGCAGGCATGGTGGTTCAACCGGGAGACCAAATCCTACTACTTCATCGGCAAGGACAACATCCCCTTCCACGCCGTCATCTGGCCGGGGCAACTCATCGGCTCCGGCGACGCCTTCGCCCGCATCTTCTTGGGCGAGGAAGCCGGCCGCGGCAAGGAACTGGTGCTGCCTTACGACGTCCCGGCCAACGAATTCATGAACCTGGAAAACCGCAAGATTTCCGGCAGCCGCAACTGGGCCGTCTGGGGGCTGGATTTCCTCAGCCGCTACGACCCCGACCCGCTGCGCTATTACCTCACCGTCAACATGCCCGAAAGCCGCGACACCATGTGGGATTGGGAGGACTTCCTGCACCGCAACAACGGCGAACTGGTGGCCACCTGGGGCAACCTGGTGCATCGGGTGCTTTCGTTCACCCACAAGCATTGGGAAGGCCGGGTGCCGCAGCCGGGCGCATTGCGCCCCGTGGACCGCGAGATGCTGGCCGCGGTGGAAGCGGGCTTCCAGGCGGTGGGCGAGCGCATCGAGAAGGTGCAACTGCGCGCCGCTCTGGCCGAGGCCATGCGCCTGGCCTCGGAGGCCAACAAATACCTGGAACGTACCTCGCCGTGGCTGGAAATCAAGACCGACAAAGCCGCTGCCGCCACCACGATGTACACCGCCCTGCAGGTGGTCAACGCGCTGAAGGTGCTGTTTGCGCCCTTCCTGCCGCACACCAGCGAGGCGCTGCACG
This sequence comes from Anaerolineales bacterium, assembly GCA_026985785.1. Lineage (GTDB taxonomy): Bacteria > Chloroflexota > Anaerolineae > Anaerolineales > DRMV01 > DRMV01. The sequence continues at coordinate 10,604 of JALSPT010000252.1, read as the reverse complement.
CCGCGTTGGGCTACGAAAAGCCGCTCTTTGGCCGCCAGACGGTGGAAACCCTGCAAGACGGCCTGGGCGAGCACACCGCGCTGTTCTACGACCCCGCGGACGCCAGCGGGCGCTGGGAAGCCGAGCGCTTGGCGCCGGGGCGCCCCTTCGCCAAACCCAGGCCGCTCTTCAAGCGCCTGGACGAAAGCATCGTGGAGGAAGAACGGGCGCGTTTGGGGAAGTGAAGCGAAGCCATCCACCGATGGGCACCGATGTGCACCGATGGGTTTTCCCGCGGTGTTTCTCGGTGCCTATCGGTGGATTTTTTTCGAAGCCGCAGCAATCACTGCAACCGACAGGCGATGAGGAGTAAGTAAGCGTTTTTGACAAATGGCGGAGATTTAGTAGAATGTAAGGGGAAATCGGAAATGTCGCCCAAATGGAGAGGTTGCGGTGAGCGCACTGACGACCATCACTTCGAGAAGCCAGATCACCCTTCCCAAGGAAGTACGGGAACAGTTGGCTCTGCGCCCCAACGATCGCTTGCTGGTCACGGTGCAGGGTGATCGCATCATCATGATTCCCATCCATATGCGCCCGCTGACGGAGATGTTTGGTGCCCTGCCCGTCGAGGAACCGCTGCCCGATAGCCGTACCCTGCGGCAGATGCGTCAGCAGGAATTAGCGCGGCGGATCGCAGAAGGTGAAGAATGAAGCGGGTTTACGTGGACACCAACGTCTTGCTGCGCTTTGTCACCGGCTCGCCAACCGGGCAAACCGAGCAAGCCAAACGGCTTTTCGAGGCCGCCGAGCGGGGCAAAATCATGCTCGTTCTGGACGAAATCGTCCTCGCGGAGGCCGTGTGGGTGCTTTCCTCGCTTTACAAATTCAGCAAAGGGGAAATTCGGGACGTCTTGCAAGTGATCGTTGCCCATCCGGGCATCGGTATGCACGATAAAACGGGGGCTTTGCTGGCTTTGACGTTGTACGCCGATATGAAAGTGGATTTTGAAGATGCGTTGATCAGTGTGCACATGGCACGAGATGGCATCGAGGAGATCTACACCTTCGACAAGCATTTCAAACGCTTGCCGGGCGTAAAGCCCTTGCTGCCGGGCGCTTTGGGTTGAACCGCCCGTCATCTGGCAGAGAGGAAACCGAACCCCCAGGTGTGTTGCGCTTCAAGCGGATGGAGAGAGTACCGCTTTCTGCATGGCTTCTGCCCAATCGGCGAGGGTGAAAAGGGTGTTCTTTTCCAGATGGTGGATGGTATCCTGCCACATTCGGAGCGCGCATGACGTCGTGGAAGAAAGGTGCTTGGCGTCGGGTTGGTAACGGCGGTAGAACTGGCAAAGGGCGCTGTGGTGCTCTTGCCACACCCGGCAGGCAAAGCGACGCTGGCTTCCGCCTTTGGCGTGGATGGCGCCAAGAAGGGTGAGGTAATCGTAGAGGATCTCCAAAAACGCATCGTTGAACGCTTTTGTCTCTTCCCTATCCTCCCCGCTGGGGAGGATTTTCTCAGTTTGGGCTTGAGCGAGGATGTCGGCAATGCCTCGGAGGGCAAGGGGGGTCACCGTGTTCCGCCCTACATGTTGCAAGCCGTTGGCCGATGAAAAGAGAGAGGCGGTAGCAATTTCACGGAGAGCCTGGGTTGTGTGGTGGGAAACCTTCCCAAGTTCAGGGGCAAGGAGAAGAGTGGTCAGATGGAGAAGTTCCTCTTCGTAGTCATGGAGAGAGAGGTTGCGGAGGATATACCGGGCGAGGCGAGAGACCTGCTGCGTAACCGTTTGGAGGTCTTTTGGAAGCGCGTTTTCGTCGGGTTTGGAAGGCTGAGTTCGGAGAACAAGCTCGAATATCTTGCGGGCACTGCGGAAGTTTCGCGGCGTTGGGCGGTGTGGGGAATCCAGCAAGATTTGCGCCACGTCTTGCAGGAGAGGAGATAATTCGGAGCCGGTGTACCTTTCGTCAAGAAGGTTGTGGGCAATTTGCTCTACTGTAAAAAGCACATGCGAAGTCTCTTCTCCGCCTCGGCTTTCTCGCCCCATGATACGCAAGAGGCGGCGGTAACGTTCAAAGGTTTCGTCGAAAGCAGAGCGGTGTTTCCAGTGTGAAATAATTCGCCAACGGATCCATTTCATCATCACTTTTGGCCTGCTGGCGATGAACACGGTGCCTGCTAGAAAGAAGTCCAATAGTAAAAGGCCCAACAAGGCCAGGACCGGAGGATGCTTTGGAAAGTTTGAAAGCGCGGTTAAAACAGGTAGGGGGAGGCAAGGGGCGACAATGGTAACCACCGCGCTTACCAGTCGATCCAAGGGAAGGTCCCCTACCGATGAGCGCCAATATGGCGTCAGAAAACAACATAACAAGAAAAGGTAGATCAGAGCAACCATGCTGGCAAATGCCAGGAGGCCGCCCTGCCAACGGCGTTCACCAAAGGCGCGCTCCCATATTCGCTTAGCGCCAGGAGAGGAAAACTCCCACAAAAGGGCAATTACAGTTGGGAGAAAAAGGGAAAGAGAGACGAATGCATCCCATGATAAATCAGCACTCATTTTATCTCTCCGTGCCTGCCACGTTCAGGAAGGAGGAAAGTGCTTTTTCAGGACTTGAAGAAAAAAATCGTCGGGCATGGTGATTTGCTTTTGATGATACTGCTCGGTGGTCAATCCCAGGCAGTCCAGGTGGCCGTTCTTGGTCACCTGGAGGCGGCGTTCGATGGAGAATATCGCGACTTTGTCGGGAGAAAGGGGGTCCCGCAGGGGGAATACCTGGCGCAATTCCTCCACCTGCTGCGCCAGTGTGTCCAGCGCGGAAGGGTGAGGCTCATGGAGGGGAACACACGGCTTTTTGCCGAGCGCCCAATAGAGAAGGGAAAGCCCTAACTGGGTTTCCACTGTGCCTCTCGCAGTGCGTTTGTAGAGTTTGCCCCATTGGGGATGGGGGCCAGGCAGAAGGCGGATATCAAAGACCACGCCGTCATAGGTGCGGCGCATGAGCCTCTCCACAGCGTCGGTTGCATTGCTCGCGATTTCCACCAGGTAGCCGCCATGGAAATAGACCGGAGGTAAAAGGTTAGTTAGACTGGTAGTTGCATCGTCTTCGATCCAGAGGATTTTTTGCTGCTTCATGGGAGAACCTCCTTCACGAAATGAGAGGGAGTTCAACCGTCACGCGAGTCAGGAAAGGCTGATTGTAGTACTCGGGGTCTCTTTCGTGGTGGCGGGCTGGATTGGCCGGTCGGCTGGTGATGGTAATTTCGCCCTTGTGCTTACGGATGACGTGCCGCGCGTCGGCCAGCCCGATGCCGGTGCCCAGAGATTCAAGGCGGTCTTTGGCCAACCGTCCGCGGTAGCCGATTTGAAAAATCGTCTCGTCTTCGATTTCATCAGGCGGAATGGGCGTTCCCCAGTTTTCGATCATGATCTGAGCACACGGCCCGTGGACGTGTTGACATTTCCCTGGGGAAGGGCAGCTCAGGCGTACCAACACCCAGGGGCGAGAGCCTCTCTGGCGTGGCCAGGTGTATTTAATGGCGTTGTGAATGAGATTCATCAACGCTCGCTGAATGTCGCGTTTCTGACATTTGCAGAGCGTGTGAACGCAGCTCTCTTCCAAACGAATTTCGATCCCGCGCGCGTTGGCAAATTCCTTGAGCTCCTCCGAGGCTTCGCGCAGAAGACCTCTTAGCCCCATTTCCTCGAAAGGCTCTTCCTCCCGCACGTTGGTGGTAATGAAATCCCGCAACGCGTCGAGAGGACGAGCCAGCTGGGCGATCGCGAGGTAAGAAGTGACCAAAGGTGCCAAAAGGGAGAGAATTTCCAAGGATTCGGCTGCCTGGTGAACCTCTCTAACTTGACTGCGAGGAAGAGTATGCGGGCGGGCACGCCGCAAGGTATTTCGGATCTCTACTGCTATCAGGCGCAGAAAAGCGGGTTGTGCCGTACGCGAGAAGGATTCCCCGGTGAAGGCGTACGGTGCTCGCAAGCGGGGAATTTGCTGTTCCAGAAATTCCCATTGAGGGCGCAAGAGTGCTTCGTGCTTGCGAGGGTCTCCTTGGGCGTTTTGGAGGAGCGCCTCCAGTTTGTCGGCCAGAATACGCGCGCGCTGGCTCAAAGCTTCAAAGAACGACTCCTCAGGAGTAGATAGCAGCACTTCCGCAGCAAAATTTGTTTGTCGGCCCATGAACTCCAGCGTAGGGCGGAGCGCACTGGAGACCATCACCAACGCTGTGGAAACGGCATGCAATACGCGGCCAATATCCAACGTCAGGGATTCCAGGCGTTCTTGGAGCACATGGGCATCTTCTGTATTGGCCACCACAGCGTAATAGCCGCGAATCACCTCCCCCTCGGTCAAGGGTTGACAAAAAAGGCGTATCCAGCGAGTGGTTTCTCGGCCTTGTTCGTCTATCAGACGATAGCGTATCTCTGTCCCCTTGTGAGGATCGCACGGAGGCTGGTCTTTTTCGCACCCAGACGCCTCCTGCTTCTCTCTTGCACAACGCCTCACCTTGTCCCACAGCTTTTTGCACTCTGCTTTGTCCTTGCATCGTTCTGCAAAGGGGAGGTGCTGGAGCGCATCCGCCTGGGGCAAACCCAGGATTTGCCGCGCTGCTTTGTTGGCTGCCACAAAGCGGGCTCTCTCATCCAGAATAAAAACACCCACGGGCCATTCTTCCAGATCCACCCGGTGCCAGAGATCGATAAGATGATGGTGGTCTTCCTCTACCATGCTGTCCTCCCCAAAATACGAAAAAGGCGATCTTTCTGGTATTAGAAACCCCTCTGTGCTCTAAAGGTCGCGCGAGTTCTACCCATGATCGACTGCTCGGTAGAGGCGCTGTGGTACGCGATGCTGCAGGCGGGTCCGAGGTAACGCCTTTTCCTTTCCACATCCGCTGGCCTAACAGCCTTTGGGAAGCCTCTGGGTTTCCCCGGGAACGCTCCCTCACCCGCGCGTTCCGGATTTCACCCCCGCAGGCTTTGCACCACTTCCTTTGCCGAGTACAAAATGCCCCCCACGCCGATGAGTAGCCCTGCCGCCATGAGGGCGAGGAACAGCCAGAAATCCCCCTGCACCCCCGGTTTCAGCGCCGCCTCGGCGGGGTTGCGAGGGTTGTAATACACCCTGACCAAGACCCCCTCCGGATAAACCGCGACGATGCGCTCTGCGCTCCGGCGGTCGCCGGTGACGTGCGCGCCCAGGGTGATGGCGTGCCCCTCGTAAGTCTGCCCGTTCACCTCGTAACGGTAGCGTATCCGAGCCTCGTACTCGTCGTTCCCCTCTTCGTCGCTCCCCACTTTCACCGCTTCCGCTTTCACCACCGTGCCTTGCGTGGTGGGCCATCGGCGCACCTCGTTGGCCAGGCGGTAAGTGTGCGCCATGCCACTCAGGAATTTGGCCATCAGGACGACCAAAAAGATGCTCCCTCCCAGCCGGAGCAAAGGCCCGATTTTTCCCATCCGTGCCTCCTTTTGTCGTGGGCAAAGAACCGTGTTGCTTACAGCATAGCACGATTTTATGCCTAACGCAACGCGCGGCGGAGGCTATTTTTCGGCCTCGGTGGCGACATCGGAGGCATCCGCGATGCCCGGCAGCGTGGCTTCGATTTCGTCGGGGCTTTGGCCTTTTTCCAGCCGGTCGACCACTTCGTCGAATTCTGGGCCCAGGTCTTCCCCCAGGGCGGCGCCCATCTCGCGCATCATCTTGCCTAAGGCGCGCGGGTCGTCTTCCAGCGCGGCCAAGCGGTCGGGGTCGGCCATGCTTTCCAAAAAGGCCTCTTCCGACCGCACCATCCGCACCCGCCCGATCACCCGCTGCACCTCTGCGCTGCCGCAGTGGGGGCAGTTCACCGCTCGGGTGCCGTATTCCCGATAGGACATGCGCACGGTGAACCGCCGTCCGCACGATGTGCAACGATACGTGTAGGTCGGCATACATCCCTCCGCTGCCAGCGTGATGATACAATTATACCCACACCATCCTGCTCTGGAGCCGTCCCGATGACCTCTTTTGCGCCGCCTCCTTCTTCGCCTTTGCTGATCGTGATCTCCGGCCCTTCCGGTGTGGGCAAGGATACCGTCATCCAGCGGATGAAAGAGCGCAATCTGCCCATCCATTTCGTGGTGACCGCGACCACCCGCCCGCCGCGCCCCGACGAACGCCATGGCGTGGATTACTTTTTCGTCTCGCGTGAGGCGTTTGCCCGCATGATCGAAGAAGACGAATTGCTGGAGTATGCCATCGTGTACGGCGATTACAAGGGCATCCCAAAGCAACAGGTGCGAGAGGCGCTGGCGAGCGGCAAGGACGTCATCATGCGCATCGACGTTCAAGGCGCGGCCACGGTACGCAAACTGGCGCCGGAAGCCGTGCTCATTTTCCTGACCACCGAAACGGAAGAGGAATTGGTGCGGCGGCTGGAGCGCCGGAAGACCGAATCACCGGAAGACCTGAAACTGCGCATCGCCACCGCTCGCCAGGAACTCAAGCGGATGCACGAATTCGACTATGTGGTCGTCAACCGCGAGTTTGCCCTCGAGGAGACGGTGGATACGATCATCGCCATCATCGACGCCGAGCACCATCGCACCGTCCCCCGAAAGGTTGTGTTATGAATTCGTCGCCTTACACGCCCTACACCCCGCCGCGCCGTCCGCGAGGGTGGCGGCGGCGCATCCCGCCCAATTTCCCCTGGGTGAGCGCCTTGATTGGCGGCATCACCGTGTTGGTTTTCCTCTTCCAGGTGCTTACCGAGGCTTTGTTGGGGGTGGACCTGCCGGTCGCCTGGGGCATCAAATACACCCCGCTGATCGTGCAATATCATCAATACTGGCGACTGCTCACGCCGATGTTCCTGCACGGCGGGATTTTGCACATCGGCCTGAATATGTGGGGGCTGTACGTGCTCGGCCCGGAGATGGAACGTTTTTTGGGCCCGTGGCGCTTTGCGCTGCTGTATGTGGTCAGCGCCTATGCCGGCAACGCGCTTTCGACGGCTTTGACGCCTGCCCCGTCCCTGGGCGCTTCCACGGCCATTTTTGGCCTGCTGGGGGCGTATTTGGTGGTGTTCTACACCAATCAGCACTATTTGGGCGGCGCGGCCCGCAGTATCGTGAGGCAGGCGCTGTTCTGGATTGGCGTCAATTTGGTGTGGAGCCTGCAAAGCGGCATCGACATGTGGGGCCACGTCGGGGGCTTGCTGGGCGGGATGTTGTTTTCGCTGCTGGGCGGCCCCCGCTGGGGTGATTTCGGTGGAAAAGTGTACGACTATGGCGCGGCGTATTTCGCATTGCGGGACCATCGCCCTTACGCCCACGTCTTCTGGGCTGCCGTGGTCACGGTGCTCGTTTTTACCCTCGTCGTGGTGGTGCGCTATCCTCAGGTGCTTCCCTAACCCCCTAACTTCTAACCCTTCCTAACCTCCCAACCCCTCCCCAAGGACTTCTCCATGACTCGTTTCCAAACCGTCGAACAAGTTCTCGCTGCCGTGCAAGCGCGCTTTCGCCCTGAAAAGGCCGGCGACGCTGACGTGGTTGGCCATTTGCGCGTCACCGGTGAAGGCGGCGGCGATTGGACGCTGCGCATCGCCGATGGCCGCCTGACCATTGCCCCCGGCGAACCCCATGAGCCTGACGCCATGCGCTTGGAGGCCTCGCGGGAGGTCTTCCTTGCCCTTGCCAACGGCGAACTGGATGCGACGAAGGCTTATTTCAGCGGGAAGGTGCATTTCAAGGGCAACTTGCGGCAGGTGTATCGTTTGATGGATCTGTTCCGTCTTGAACGTGGAGATTGAGATGGACAAGGTTTTCATCCGCAACTTACGCGCCCGCGGCATCATCGGCGTGAACGATTGGGAGCGCCGCCAGCCGCAGGAGATTCTCATCAACATTGTGCTGTTCACCGACAACCGCGCTGCCGAAGCCAGCGACGAGATCGGCGACTGCGTGAATTACCGCACGGTGGCGAAAAAGGTGCTTGCCCACGCCGAAAGCGCCGCCCGCTTCACGGTGGAAGCCTTGGCGGGCGACATTGCCCGCCTGTGCCTGGAGGAGCCGGGCGTGCAGCGGGTGCAGGTGCGGGTGGAGAAGCCCGGCGCGGTGCGGTTCGCCGAGTCGGTGGGGGTGGAGATTGAGCGCACGCGGCAGTAAACGGCAGATGATGATCGTGGGGTTCGGAAGCAACATCCGCCCGGCGGAGCATCTGCCGCGGGCGTTGCGCGCCTTGCGGGCGCGAGCGGACGTCTTGGCGCTTTCCACCGTCTGGGAGACGCCGCCGGTGGGTGCTGCCGGCCCGAATTTTTACAATGCCGCTGCGTGGGTGGCTGCTCCCTATTCCCCCGAGCGCTTCAAGCAGGCCGTGCTGCGCCCCATCGAAGCGGCGTTAGGCCGTCGCCGCACCGCCGACCCCAACAGCCCGCGCCCCATCGACCTGGATATCCTGGTGGTGGGGCGTCGAGTGGTGGATGAGGACGTCTGGCGATACGCCCATTGGGCGGTGCCGGTGGCCGAGATCGCCCCCGATTTGCGCCATCCGCACAGCGGCGAGCGATTGGAGACCATCGCTGCCCGCCTGGCTGCCGCCACGCCGTTGCAGGTGGTGGTCGTGCCGGGGTGGAGATAGCGAGAATGTTGGCAGGCGCCTCTGGCTTGTCTCTGAGGCGGTGTTGGTGGATGAAAAAAGCCCCCTCACGAGGAGGGGGCTGGCGTGTTGTGTGAGGCGGTTTAGTCTTCCACCAGGTGCTCGGCCACGATTTCCACGATGTCCTTGACCGGCGGCGCGCCTTCGCCCGCCTCTTTGGAAGCGTCGTTGAGCATGATCATGCAGAAGGGGCAGGCCACGGCCACGGTTTCGGCACCGGTCTGTTGCGCCTCGGCGTAGCGGGTCAAGTTGATGCGTTTGCCCTCTTCTTCCTTCCAAATCTGTGCGCCGCCCGCGCCGCAGCAGAACGATTTGTTCCTGCTGTGTTCCATTTCCACCAGGTCGGCGCCCACCTGCTCCAGCACGAAGCGCGGCGCATCGTATTCGCCGTTGTGGCGGCCTAAGTAGCAGGGGTCGTGGAAGGTGATTTTCTCCAGCCCTTCCTTGCTGATCTTGATCTTGCCCTGCCGCAGCAACTCTTCCACGAACTGGCTGTGGTGCACGACGTCGTAGTTGCCGCCAAACTGGGGATACTCGTTCTTCAGCGTGTGGAAGCCGTGGGGACAAGAGGTCACGATGCGCTTGGGCGCAATCTCGTTGAGCATTTCCACGTTGGCCGTCGCCATCTCGAAGAACAGGTACTCGTTGCCTGCGCGGCGGGCGGAGTCGCCGCAGCAGGTTTCCTGCTCGCCCAGCACGGCGTAGTTGACCCCGGCGGCGTTGAGGATTTTGGCGAAAGCGCGCGCCGTTTTCTGTACGCGGGCATCGGTGGCGGCGGCGCAGCCTACCCACCACAGCACCTCGGGCTCGGGGTTCTCCTCGATGGTCGGGACGTGCAGTCCTTCCGCCCACTTCATCCGCTCGCTGGAGGGCACGTTCCAGGGGTTCATCGTGCGCTCCATGCCGCGGAAGGCGGTTTCCCATTGCTTGGGGAAGGTGTTTTCCATTAGCACCAAGCCGCGGCGGATGTCCATGATGTCGCGCATCGGTTCGTTGCCCAACGGGCAGACCTCCACGCACGCGCCGCACGAGGTGCAGGCCCACACGGCCTCTTCGGGAATCACGAAGTCGGTCAGCGTTTGCGAGGTCTCCTCGCCGTTGGCCAAGCGGTCGCCTTCGTAGTTGAAGAAGTAGCGTTTGTTGATCTCCAGCGCGGCGGGCGAGAGCAGTTTGCCGGTGTTGTACGCCGGGCAGACTTCTTGGCAGCGGAAGCACATGATGCACGCATAGGCATCCATCAATTGATACCAATGCAAGTCTTCCAACCGCAGTGCGCCAAATTGCTCGATGCTTTCGTCTTCGAAATCCAACGGTTCCAGTTCGCCCGGCGAGCGGCGCTCGGGTTTGAGGGCGAAGTTGAAGGGGGCGAAGAAAAGGTGAATGTGTTTGGAGTAGGGGAAGTAGGGGATGAACAGCATGATCAGCCCAAGCGCGATCCAGAAGGCCGCGTGATGGGCGATGGTCAGGGCGGTGGGGCTGAGGCCGCCCCAGAGGGAAGCCACGGCGGTGGCGAAGGGTTGGTAGGGGTCGGCGCCTTCCCGGGCGATGGCAAAACTCTGGCCGAGGAAGCGAAAGCCGACATGGAAGAGGATGAACAGGCCGACGATGAGCGAGTCGCGGTTGATGCCTTTGCGCGCTTTGGGGTTGAGCATCACGCTGTCGCGGGTGCCCAACACGCTGGATTTGAACACGAAGCGCCGAATCAGCAGGGCGCTCATCCCGATGAGCACGGCCACACTGAGCAGGTCAGCGCCCAGCCGGTAGTAGTTGCCGATGGCGCCGGTGCCCATGAAATGGAAGTTGGGGATGTAGCCCTCCAACACGTCGCCCAGGTTGACCAGGACGTAATACATGAACCCCCAGGCCACCATGGCGTGGAAGAGGGTGGGGATGGGGCGCATCTTCCAGGTGGGCTTGAGGGTCACGGTTTTGAGCAGGGCGTCGAGCACGCGACGGCGAGCCAGCGCCCAGTCGGGTTTCCC
>JALSPT010000251.1 GCA_026985785.1 Anaerolineales bacterium | reverse complement strand
TGCCAGTCGGGGCGGGCGGATTTGAACCGCCGACCTCACGGACCCGAACCGTGCGCTCTGCCGGGCTGAGCCACGCCCCGTTGGCAAGGCTGATTATAACGCACCCCAGAGCCTTTTACAAGATATCGCGCGCTGCAAAAACTGGAGCGTGTGCGCCGCCTGGGTCAGACTTGGTCTCTTGCATTGAGGCCGGACAACACGATGATTTCTCCAAGGCCATGCTATGCTATAATGGAAAAAAAGAACGGAGGCCGGGTGTGATGCATCTTTTCGTGGAAGGCAGAGAGCGCAAGTGCGCTTGATGAGAGCGCCGCACCGTTCGTCGTTCACGCCGAGTAGCGAGTTGGCCTCCTTCTGCTAATCCCCGCGCATAGTTGGCCGGCGGTGAGGTGGCAATAGCGTGGTGAGGTGGTTTTTCCGGAGATTTGTTGCAACATTGGGCACTTCGTTTGAGGTGCCCTTTTGTGGCCTTAGGAGGCGTTATGATGGATATGCAACCTGTTGCGAGGCAGCGTTTTCGGAAGGTGGCCTCTTCTCCTGAAGTGGAAATTCACCTGCCGGACGGAGAGGTAATTCGCGGCCCGAGAGGGGCTCAGGTGGGCGATTTTCTCCGCGTAATTGCCGATGAGCTGCCTGCCCCTTTGATGGGGGCGGTGGTCAACGACGAACTTCACGAACTGACCTATGCCATCACTTTGGAGGCGCGAGTGCGCCCCATCACTTTGGCCGATTCCGACGGAGTGCGTATCTACCGCCGGTCGCTGGTTTTTTTATTAGAGGTGGCTTATGCCGATCTGTTCCCTCGTGGTCATTTGACAGTGGATCATTCGGTGGTTTCTGGTGGTTATTTTTGCCGCGCTCACCCCACGCTGGGCGCGGACGACCTGGCGCGCCTCGAGGCCCGGATGAGGGCTTTGGTGGAAGAAGATCTTCCCATTGTCCGCGAGGAAATGCCCCTTGACGAAGCCATTGCCTATTTTCGCACCCACGGCCACGCCGATAAGGTACGCCTCCTACACCATCGCCAGAAAGATTATCTTACCGTCTATCGCCTGGGCGATTATCTGGACTACCATCATGGCTACATGGTGCCTTCCACCGCTTATCTCCGCTGGTTTGGTCTAACGCTGGTAGATGATGGCTTCATCCTGCGCTTTCCTCGGCGGGAAAGCCCGGATGCAGTCCCGCCAATGGACAAACCCTCTAAACTCCTGCGGACTTTTCAGCAGTACGGTGATTGGTTGCGACGGTTAGGCATCAACAACGTCGGCGCGCTCAACGATGCTGTGGAGGCTGGCCGTATTCGCGAGGTGGTGCTGGTTGCCGAGGCGCTCCACGAGCAACGGATTGCGGAAATCGCTACCCAAATTGTCGACCGCCTGGATACCGTGCGCGTGGTGCTCATTGCAGGGCCTTCTTCTTCCGGCAAGACGACTTTTTCCAAGCGCCTCGCGGTGCAGTTGCTTACCCAGGGAATTTCACCTTTTCCCTTGGAACTGGACAATTACTTTGTGGACCGCGAGAAAACGCCCCGTGACGAGCATGGGAATTACGATTTCGAGCATATCGATGCCGTCGACCGCCAGCGTTTAGCCGATGACGTTGCCCGCTTGCTGCGAGGTGAAGAAGTGCGGTTACCGCGCTACAATTTCAAAACCGGACGCAGCGAGCCCGGCGAGGTAGTACAACTCGCGCCCGGTCAATTGATCATTATGGAAGGCATTCACGGCCTTGACCCTCGGCTGCTGCCCGGTATCCCCCGCGAGCAAACCTTTCGGATTTACGCTTCCGCCCTCACCCAGCTCAACCTGGATTGTCACAATCGCGTCTCTACCACCGACACTCGCCTCATCCGCCGCATCGTGCGCGATGCGCGCGATCGCGGCTACACGGCGCAGCAAACCATCGACCGTTGGGAGGACGTGCGCCGAGGTGAGAAGCGGTGGATTTTCCCCTTCCAGGAAGAGGCCGATGTGATGTTCAATTCGGCATTGGTGTACGAGCTGGCTGTGCTGAAGCCGTTTGCCGTGCCATTGTTGCTACAAGTGCCCCACCATAGTGCGGCACACATCGAGGCCAAACGGTTGTTGGCATTGCTGGAGTGGTTCCTGCCTATCGAGGCGGCGTTGGTGCCCGATGACTCGCTGTTGCGCGAGTTCGTGGGAGGCTCGATCTTGCAACATTTTCTCCTGTGGCAAAACGGCATCCATTAGTCGATGCCCCCATGGAGTGCGGGGTGAAGGAGGTGCGCTATGACCACGCTTGCCGAAGTGCTTGATGGTTTGACGGTGGAAGGCAAACTCTACGAAAAGATGGAAGGTGGCCGGGTGCGTTGTTTGGCATGTGGGCACCGTTGTGTGATCAATCCTGGCCGGCGGGGCGCGTGTAAAGTGCGCTTCAACCGTGATGGCAAACTTATGGTGCCGTGGGGATACGTGGCCGGTCTCCAGGCCGATCCAATTGAGAAAAAACCTTTCTACCATTTCATGCCGGGCTCCGATGCGCTCACCTTTGGCATGTTGGGCTGCGACATGCACTGTCCCTTTTGTCAGAACTGGCTGACCTCGCAGGTATTGCGCGACCCAGCAGCCGACGTTGCTAGCCGGTTCATACGGCGCATCACGCCGGAGGAAATGGTGCAACTGGCATTGGAAAGTGGGGCTTCAACCATTGCGTCTTCTTACAACGAACCGCTCATCACCATCGAATGGGCAGCCGACATCTTCCGCCTGGCCAAACAGCGCGGCTTGAAAACCGTCTTCGTTTCCAACGGACATGCCACCTCTGAAGCCCTTGAATTTCTCAAGCCCTGGCTCGACGGCTACAAAATCGACCTCAAGACGATGAACGCCCGCGAATACCGCAAATTGGGCGGCAACCTGGATCGGGTGTTGGAGACCATTCGTTTGGCTTACGAGACGGGCTTCTGGGTGGAGGTGGTTACCTTGGTTATTCCGGGCTACAACGATAGCGTGGATATGTTGATGGCCGCGGCGCGGGCGATTGCCGAGGTATCCCCCGATATTCCCTGGCACGTGACGGCCTTTCATCCCGATTACAAAATGACAGAGCCGCCGCCGACATCGGTGCAAACGCTCATTCGGGCAGCCGAAATCGGTCAAGAAGCCGGGCTGCGGTTTGTTTATGCGGGTAATTTACCAGGCCAGGTGGGGGATTATGAACACACCTTCTGTCCTCACTGTGGACGTTTACTCATCAAGCGGTGGGGCTATGTGTTGCAGGAGTATCACATTACGGCTGAAGGGACGTGCCCCCAATGTGGTGCCAAGATCCCTGGCGTGTGGCCGGACGATCCGGCCAAGGTGCGTCTGGGAGGGCCCGGCTGGCCACGCGTGGTGTGGTAAAAAAACGGCTCGGCGTAATGCCGAGCCGTTTTCGTATACCGAGAAGGGGAATTACCCGCCCGGTTTGTAGCCGGTGTCGATAGTGCCGTCTAACAAGCCCTGGCGGATTTCCTTGAGTTTGTCTTTGATCTCCTGGGAGATCTTGCTGTCGAAGTCATGGAAGGGCGCCAAACCGGTCTTGCCGTAGTAGTTGCCGCTGGGGAAGTTACCCTCTTTGGCTTTTTGGATGAGGTCGAACACGCCGGGGGTGATCAGTTTCATCGCGCTGCTGACCAGGCAGGGGTGCGCTTCGGGCACGGTCAGCCACTGGTCGGTGTCCACGCCGATGCAGTACACCTCTTTGCCGGATTTGGCCGCCGAAGCCACCTCGATGAGCGCGCCGTTGCCCGTCTTGCCGCCAGCGCCGAAGATGACGTCCGCGCCCTGATCCATGGCCTGCTTGGCCGTGGTGGCGCCCCACTCGGGGTCGGTGAAGGCGTTGTCCAGGCCACCGGGGTGGTAAGTGGAGATGGTCTTGATATCGGGGTTGATGTAGCGGGCACCACCCTCATAGCCTTCTTTATAAGCCACTACTGGCGGCACCAAGTTGGTACCGAGCACTGCGCCGATGGTGTTGGTCTTGGTGAGCATGGCGGCCAGGGCACCAGCCAGGAAACCGGCCTGGTCTTCGTGGAAGATCAACCCCGCCACATTGTCCACTGGCTTCGCCTGAGCCTGGTCGACGCCGATGAACTTGATGTTGGGGTATTGCTGCGCCATTTCGTCGGTGGCCTGACCGAGGGCGAAGCCCACGGTGACGATGACGTCATAGCCGTTGTCGGCGAACAGTTGGATGTTGGTAGCGTAGTCTTTGGCGTCGGTGGTTTCGATGTAGTCGATTTTGTCGGCCACGCCCTTTTCTTTGGCCATCTTGACGCCTTCCCACGCGGACTGGTTGAAGGACTTGTCGTCAATCTGGCCGACGTCGGTCACCAAACCCACGCAGAAGACGTCAGGGCTGGCGCAATCCACCTCACCGGAGGCTTCGGTGGGAGCTTCAGTAGCGGCTGGGGCCTCGGTGGCCGCGGGCGCTTCGGTAGCCGCGGGCGCCTGCGTGGCGGCGGGGGCTTCGGTAGCCGCGGGCGCCTGTGTGGCGGCGGGGGCTGGTGCGGGCGTGCTTTTCTGGCCGCAAGCGGCCAGCGCCATCACAGCGATGGCGAGCACGGCGAGTAAGATGAAAAGTTTCTTGCGCATACTTGCTCCTCCTGAGAGAGAGAAAAGGGATTACAACGGCGCTAAGTATAGTCGATTTTGGATGCGGCGGCAAGGCACCGCGTGCTTTTGGGTGCACTCAAATGTTGTAGATAAGGCTATCGTATGGCCAGATCTCTCCCCACCCCCTGGCGGAGGCTGTCCTTCGTGAGGACAGCCTCCGCCTTCCCCCTCCCCTCCCTTCAGTAAGGGAGGGGAGGGGGAGGCCGCCGTAGGCGGCGGGGGAGGAGTGAGATCCTGAAAAGTGCTTCTACGACATTTGCTTGCACCCCGTGCTTTTCCAAGCGTGGCGCGGTAAAATCCCGCGCCTACCGAGAGAGAGGCTCACCTTTTCTCCAAACGTGCCTTTCCCTACACATCACCACGCCCAAAACCCCAAGGCGCGGTATAATACCGCCATGAACACGCATTTTGGTCTGACGTTTTCCGTCGTCGCCCCGGTCTACAACGAGCGAGAGAGCCTTCCCGAACTCTACCGCCGCGTCAAAGCCGTGATGGAAAGCCTTGGCGAACCGTGGGAACTGGTGTTGGTAGACGACGGCTCGACCGACGGCTCCACCGAGGTCATCCGCCGCCTGCGGGAACAAGACCCGAAACACGTCCGCCCGGTCATTTTCGCCCGCAATTTCGGCCACCAGATTGCCGTCACCGCTGGGATGGATTTCGCCCGCGGCCAAGCGGTGATCTTGATGGACGCCGACTTGCAGGACCCACCCGAGGTCATCCCCGAGCTGGTCGCGAAGTGGCGCGAGGGTTATCAGGTAGTGTACGCCGTGCGCGCCGAGCGCGAGGGGGAAAGCTGGTTCAAGAAGACCACCGCGGCGCTGTTCTACCGCCTGATTTACCGCATTACCGATGTCAAAATCCCCCTCGATACCGGCGACTTCCGGCTGATGGACCGGCGGGTGGTGGATGTGCTCCGCAAGATGCCGGAGCATCATCGCTTCATCCGCGGCATGGTGTCGTGGGTGGGCTTTCGGCAAACCGGCGTGCCTTACAAACGCGCCCCCCGCTTCGCTGGCGAGACCAAGTACCCCTTGCGCAAAATGGTCAAATTTGCGCTTGACGCCATCACCGGCTTTTCCTACTTCCCTCTGCAACTGGCAACTTATCTGGGATTTGTTTCGGCAGGGCTGAGCATTGTCGCCATTCCCGTGGTGGTTATCCTCCGCCTGACCGGCAGCCAGGCGTTCTACGGCCAGGCCACCACCCTGATCGCCGTGCTCTTCCTGGGCGGCGTGCAGTTGATTTCCTTGGGCATTTTGGGCGAGTATGTCGGTCGGCTGTACGATGAAGCCAAGGGCCGCCCGCTGTACGTCGTGGCCGAGGCGCCGGAGGAATGGCAAACGAAGAATGAGGAATGAAGAATGGCGAATAAAGAGCAACCCCGCAATCAAGCAACCAGGTAACGAGGCAACGAGGCAACCAAGTAACCAAGCCACCAGGCAACCATCTTACTTTTTAGGAGTTCTCCCATGACCTACCCCGAGCTTGACCTTTCCATCCATGAAGAAGGCTTGCAGCACGCCGTCGAGCGCGCTCGCGAGCGGGACATCATCATCCCCACCTTTGAGCAGATGAAAGACCCCAGCAAGATCCCTGCCGAAATCCGCGAGGAGTTGCACAACATCGGCCTGTGGGACCTGCACCCCCGCAACCTGTTCCGCATCACCTGGCACAACGAACCCAAGCCCTTCGGCGGCGACTTTGGGCCGGTCAACATTCTGGAGTTTCCGGAAAGCCTGACGGGCGTGCCGGCGCGCATCATTGCCTTGGTCGGCAAGTGGTTCCCCACCGGCGCACACAAGGTGGGCGCTACCTTCGGCTGTTTGGTGCCTCGCCTGGTCACCGGTCAGTTCGACCCCACCATCCACAAAGCCGTGTGGCCTTCCACCGGCAACTACTGCCGCGGCGGCGCGTACGACGCCAACCTGCTGGCGTGCGAATCCATTGCCATCCTGCCCGAAGGCATGAGCCAGGAACGCTTCGAGTGGCTTTCCAAAGTGGCGGGGGAGGTCATCAAGACCCCCGGCAGCGAGAGCAACGTCAAAGAGATTTTCGACAAGGTGTGGGAACTGCGCCGCACGCGTGACAACATCTTCGTCTTCAACCAGTTCGAGGAATTCGGCAACTACCTGTGGCACTATGACGTCACCGGCCACGCGATGGAAGAGGTGCTGGAACGCGTGATGGGACCGCAGGATGAATATCGCGGCGTGGCGTTGACCACCGGCTCGGCGGGCACCATTGCCTGCGGCGACTACATGAAGCAGGTCTTCCCCAGCAGCAAAATTGCCGCCGGCGAGGCGCTGCAGTGCCCCACCCTGCTGGAAAACGGCTTCGGCGCGCACCGCATCGAGGGGATCGGCGACAAGCACGTCCCCTGGATTCACAACGTCAAGAACACCGACCTCATCATCGACATCGACGACGCCGCCGTGGTCAGCCTGGCGCGGCTGTTCAACGAACCGGCCGGGCGGGCTTACCTCATCAAGCAGGGCGTGCCCGAGGCGCTGGTTTCCCAACTGGATTTGCTCGGCTTCTCCGGCATCGCCAACCTGCTGATGAGCATCAAGATGGCGAAGTATTACGAACTCGGCGAGCACGACATCGTGCTGACCGTGCTCACCGACTCGATGGAACTCTACCAGAGCCGCCTGCGCGAAATGCACGAGGAGCACGGCGAATACACCGAGCAGGACGCCGCGGTCGATTACGCCCACTATTTGCAGGGCGCCGATCTGGGCAACATGCTCGAACTGCGCTACACCGACCGCCGCCGAGTGCACAACCTCAAGTACTTCACCTGGGTTGAGCAGCAGGGCAAGAACTCCGACGAACTGCGGGCGCAATGGTACGACCGCGACTACTGGAAGCGTGTTCAGCAAATCGTGCCACAACTGGATGAACTCATCAAGGCGTTCAACGAACGTGTACTGAAAGGCTGAACCGCACTGCTTGGCTTTTGCACCCATAGGGCGCGCCTCTTCTCCCACGCGAAGAAGCGCGCCCTATTCCACTTTCCCAAAAATGGGTAAAAAAACCGAATGTGGAGCGAAAAACTTCTCTCAGATTATTACCTAAGCCGCCTGGCAGGCGTGTCCACCTTTGTGCGCGGTCGCACCTATTACCACCAGAAACGGATACAACTCCAGGAAAAAGGAGAAAACTTCGCCCGTTTTATCGTCCGCGGCACCTTTCCCTACAGCGTTTACCTCGAAGAATTTGAAGGGGAACTCACCCACGATTGCACCTGCCCGGTTGGACAACGAGGGGAGATTTGCAAGCACGTCGTAGCCGCCGCGTTGTACGTCCGGGAACATCTCCTGGAAAACAAAGAGGACAACCCACACGTCTGGAAGCAGCGGATCAGCAATCTGATGAAACTGCCACCCATGGAAGCAGGTCAAAGGCAACCCCAGCCTTACCTGCTCATTTTCGTGTTGACCCGCTCCACTTCTTACTATTATTCCGGCCCAAGATTTGACCTTGAGCCACGCTGGATCCCTTTCAAGCGGATGCTCAAGGCGGTGGGGGAAGATACACCTTTGCCCCGCACGCCGCAAGAATGGGTAGCGTGGCTTGCCGCCCACGCGGGGGAAGGGCGCTATCTGCTCAGCGAGCGGCTGCCCTCAGGCGGCATGGGCGGCATCCGCGTCCTCAACACCCCGCCTGCCGCTCTGGAAATTGCGCGGGTGCTTCACCGCACCAACCGATTTTATTCTTCCATCGCCCCTTCTGTTGGCGACCTGTTGGACCTGCTGAGCGAATGGGATTTGCCGGTCTATCGCCATCCGGTGGCCTTGTCCAAACCCATCCCGGTACTGCGGCAAGGGGTAGAAACCGCGCTGGTGTTGCAAAGGGAAGAGCGGGGGCTTTCTCTCCACGCCCGCCTTTATATGAACGATACCCTTGCCACCGTAAGAACAGCAGAAACGGTATCTTCTTCGCCACCGTGGGTGCTGATCAACGAAAAGCAACTGGTACGCCTGCCCAGCAAAGGTCTCCAGGCCTGGCTGGAGGCCTTGCATACGCCGCTGTTCATCCCCAAAGAGGACGAAGCCGAGTTCCGCGACCGCTACCTGCCACGCCTGATACGCAAATTTTCCCGCCCGTTGGAAGGCAACGTCGTACAGATCGAAGAAATTGCCGGCCTGGAACCCCGTCCGCGGCTTTATTTACAGGAACTGAAAGACGACCGGCTGGGTGTCGAATTGCGCTTCGCGTACGGCGACCATGAAGTCGTTTTTTCGCCCGACTATCCACCTTTGGAAACAATTGAAGATCCCAACGACCCATGGAAGTTTTACCACCTCCATCGGCAACCGGAACTCGAAGAACAGTTCTACAAAGAAGCAGCCACCGCCAAGTACGGCCTCAAGCGGGGGACGAAAGAGCAGCCGGAAATGTTGCTCCTGCGGGCGCGGGTCGCTCCCGTGGATTTCCTGCTGGACAAAGTGCCCAAACTGGCCGCGGCAGGGTTTGAAATCTTCGGCGAAGAAAACCTCAAAAACATCCGCGTGAATCGCCATCCCCCTTCGCTCTCGGTCAACATCACCTCCGGCATCGACTGGTTCGACGTCCAAGCCGTGGTGAAGTTTGGCGACGTCTCGGTACCACTGGCCGAGATCAAGCGGGCGCTCCGAAAGAAGCGCCGCTATGTCAAACTAGCCGATGGCACCATCGGGCAACTGCCGGAAGAATGGCTGGCGCGCTACAAGCGCCTGTTTGGCTTGGCTACCGAAACCGATGAAGAAAACGACACCCTGCGTTTTGCCGACTTTCATGCTGCCTTGCTGGACGAACTGGCAGAAGAAGCCGAGCAGGCCAGGGCCGACAAAGCCTTTCGGGAACGCCTGGAACGGCTGAAAGCATTTCAAGGGATCGAAGAGCACCCGCTCCCGCAGGGGTTACGCGGCGAATTGCGCCCCTATCAGGTGGCAGGCTACAACTGGCTGCACTTTCTGCACGATTACGGCTTCGGCGGTATCCTGGCCGATGACATGGGGTTGGGCAAAACCGTCCAGGTGCTGGCATTCCTGCTTTCCCTGCGCGAGCAGGGCCACCCCCAAGCCCCTGACCTGGTGGTGGTGCCGCGCTCGCTGCTCGTCAACTGGCAACGGGAAGTGGAAAAGTTCACTCCCGACCTCAAAGTGTTGACCTACTTTGGCCCTTCTCGTCCTCCTGTCGAAAAATTCGCCTCTTACGACCTGGTGCTCACCACCTACGGCGTGATGCGGGTGGATGCCGAAAAGTTGCGGGCGTACCGCTTTCACTACATTGTGCTCGACGAGTCGCAGGCTATCAAGAACCCGCTGGCCAAAACTGCACGCGTCGCGCGTCGCCTGCAGAGCGAGCATCGTCTGGCCATGACCGGCACCCCGGTGGAAAACAACACCTTTGAACTTTGGGCGCAGTTTGCCTTCGTCATGCCCGGCCTGCTGGGCAGTTTGGACTACTTCAAGGACGAATTCGTCAAGCCGATCGAAAAGGCAAACGATGAGCAAACCGCGCAAACGCTGCGCAAGATGGTCTATCCCTTCATCCTGCGTCGCACCAAGGAACAGGTCGCGCCCGAACTGCCGCCCCGCACCGAGCGCATCGTCTATTGCGACATGGAACCTGCCCAGCGGCGCTTTTACCTCAAAATTCGCGATTACTATCGCGAGATGCTGCTGGGGCTGATTGCCGAGGAAGGGCTGGACAAAAGCCGGATGAAAATCCTGGAAGGTTTGCTGCGTCTGCGGCAAATCAGCAACCATCCCAAATTGGTCGACCCCCAATTCCACGGCGATTCGGGCAAAATGGAAGTGTTGCTCGACACGCTGGAAACTCTGCACAGCGAGGGCCACAAAGCGTTGGTTTTCTCCCAATTCGTGCAGATGCTTCACTTGGTGCAGGCAGAACTGGCGGCGCGTGGCATCCCCTATACCTACCTGGACGGTAGCACTCGCGACCGGCAAGCGCAGGTCGACCGCTTTCAAAACGATCCCAGCGTCCCCTTCTTCCTCATCAGCCTGAAGGCTGGCGGTGTGGGGCTCAACCTGACCGCAGCCGATTATGTCATCCACATCGACCCGTGGTGGAACCCGGCTGTAGAACGCCAGGCCTCAGACCGCACCCATCGCATTGGGCAGGACAAGCCGGTTTTCATCTTCAAACTCATCACTCGCGACAGCGTGGAAGAGAAAATCCTGCAACTGCAGGAAAAGAAAAAAGAATTGGTGGAGAAATTGATCACCACGGAGGGGAGTTTCTTCAAAGATTTGACGCCGGAAGACGTCCAGGCACTATTTAGCTAAAGGGACACCCCCGCCATTTTGTGCTAAACTGAAATCAAGATGTTACCACGCCCCACCGATCTGGTTCTGGTAGCGTTTTTGCCGCACCCGCGCGACCTGGAAATCGCCCGGGTGCTGGGATGGTATCGCATTCCGTTGGCCACCGCGCCCAAAGTCATTGCGGTGGACTGGCTGGCCTTCTATCAACCCGCGGCTTTCGGCGAGGCACACCGCTGGCGCATCGAATGGGGCGCGCCGGTGGAAGGGCACGAACTGACCACGCGCGCGGCGCTGTTTCGCGATGAACCCGACCATCCTCGGGCTCACGAAACCTATTACAAAATCCAACTTGGCCCCCTGGTGCGCCTGCCGCATCCCATTCTGGCCGGGCGCTGGCGGCGGCTCACTTTCCTCTACACCACCGGCGAGCGCCTGCTGGCTGCCGAGACCCTGCACGACCTGGTGGTGAACGGGGAGGAGCGCCGCCTGCTGTGGCAGGCGCTGCGCGAGCGGGCCTCGGCACCCTACCGCTCCCAAACCACTCCAGATGAGGTTCCCTTGGAAATCCTGGCCCTATTGTTCCCCCAAAACCTCCGGAGGTCAAGATGAGCAAAAAGCGAAAGAAGAAAAAAGGTCAACCCCTCAAGCCTCCCAGGCGCGTGTACCAGATGCCGCGCTCGAAAATCCGCCCCCTTAGAACCAGACGCGAAGAGATCTTGGAACGGGCCCGCGAGATGCCCATCGTAGGCTGCTGGCGCCACAAACAGTGGCAAAAGATCGGCGAGACCACCCTATTGCTGGCCCGCGCCCAGAACGACCACACCGTGTTGTACGCTGGCTATTTGGTGGACTTACTCTGTTTGGGAGTCAAAGACGCGCTGGTAAAACTCAACGTCCCGCGCTCGGCTCTCCAGCGTCATGTGGAGAGGATATTCCGAGGTGATCAGGAGCCTTGTGACGCGGCCTTTGCCCATCAACTCGTCTACGGCGCTATCGCCTTTGCCCGCAAGTACGGCTTCGAACCCCACGAGGACTTTTACCGCCTGGGCGCCCACAAAATCCTCGACCCGCCGGGAAGCCACCCTGAGCCTTACGATATCAAATTCGGCAAAGACGGAAAGCCGGTATATATAGCCGGCCCCTATGACTCGCCGTCGTTTGTGAACAAAGTGCTGGACACGCTGGAACGCACGGCACCGGGAAAATATCATTTTGTGGCTCCGCTGAGCGACGAAGACCTATTCGAAGACCTTTGAGAAGGGAAAACCGCGCGCGGAAAGAGAACGACTAGCAAAAGAAGACAAGGGGGAAACAAACGCGGGGCTTTCATCACTGTACCCTCACAGCACCTGCATTTTTGCACCCTTGCCTTGACACGCCGCGCCAGGGGGATTATGATAACGACACAAACATCTAAGTTAACTTATCCTTTTAGGAGCATTAATTTGACTTCAGACGAAACGCAATCCCAACTTCACGCCGCTTTTCGACGGCTGGTGCAGGCCATGCTCCACCCCTTCTGGCAACGGGTGCGCGCCGCGGGGTTGACCATGCCCCAGGTGTTTGCCATGCGCTACATCCAGCGCCACGCCAACGCCACCGTTTCCGACGTCGCCCGTGCGCTGGGGGTGAGCAACGCCGCCGTCAGCCAAATGCTGCAACGCCTGGTGGTGCAGGGCTACATCTTGCGAGAAGAAGCCCCCCACGACCGCCGCAGCAAACATTTGCGGCTGACCGCCAAAGGCGAAACCGTGCTGCAGAAAATCATGCCCTCCAGCGGGGGCACTTTCGGCGCGTTGCTCAGCCGCCTGACGCCCGAAGAAGCCCAACAAGTGCTCACCGCCCTGGAAATTTTGCTCGCCAAACTTCCCACGGATGAAAACGAAACACACGCTTCCCCAGGAGCCCACTGACCCATGCTGCGCATCTTCAAATACCTCAAGCCTTACCTGGTGCTGCTCGTTGTGGCCATTGCTCTGCTCTTCGTGCAGGCCGACGCCGACCTCACCTTACCCGATTACATGTCCGATATCGTAAACGTCGGCATCCAGCAAGGAGGCGTGGCACACGCCGTGCCAGAAGCCCTGCGCCAGAGCACCATGCAGCATCTGGCGCTGTTCCTCACCGCCGAGGAGCAAAAAGCCATCCTCGCCCACTATCGCCTGGTGAAACCCGGCACGCCCGAGGCCCAGGCCGCAGCCGCCACCTATCCCTTGGTGACCAAAGAGCCGCTCTACCTCCTCACCGACGACTCGCCCGCTACCATCGCCGCGCTGGAGCCCACCATGGGCAAAGCCATGCTGCTGGTGTTTGGCCTCGAACGCATCGCCAAGAACCCCGAAGAGGCCAAACGCCTGATGCCGGGGATGGGCTTCGACCTCTCCAAGATTCCACCCAACACCGACCTATTCAAGGTGATGGCCATGCTGCCGCAGAGCCAGCGGCAGCAGATTGCCGACGCGATGACCGAGCGCTTTGCGGCCATCGGCGGCCAAAAGGCATTGCTCCAGGCCGCCACCCGCGCCGTCAAGGCCGAATATCAGGCCATCGGGATGGATACCGCAGCCATTCAAAACCGCTACATCCTGCACAAAGGGCTGCTGATGCTGCTCATCGCGCTGATTTCCGCCGCTGCGACCATCAGCGTGGGCTATTTCGCCGCCCGCATTGCTGCCGGTGTGGGGCGCGATCTGCGCCACGACCTCTTCGCCCGCGTGATGCACTTTTCCGGTGCAGAGTTCGACCGCTTCTCCACCGCCTCGCTCATCACCCGCGCCACCAACGACATCACCCAAATCCAAAACGCCACCATGCCCCTGGTGCGGCTGCTCTTCTACGCCCCCATCATCGGCATCGGCGCGGTCATCCACGCCTTAGACAAAAGCCCCTCCATGTGGTGGACGCTGGCCCTGGCTGTGCTGCTGCTTCTGGGCGTGATTTCGGTGGTCTTCACCATCGTGATTCCCAAATTCAAACGCATCCAAAACCTGATCGACCGCCTCAACCTCATCCTGCGCGAAAACCTGACCGGTATGATGGTGGTGCGCGCCTTCAACCGCCAGAGCGTCGAATCCCAACGCTTTGAACGCGCCAACCGGGAACTCACCCGCGTCAGTCTGTTTGTCAACCGGGTGTTCGTGGTGATGATGCCCATCATGATGCTCATCCTCAACGGCGTGGTGATGCTCATCCTGTGGATTGGCGCCCACAAGGTGGCCGCCGCTTCGATTCAGGTCGGCGACATGATGGCCTTCATGCAGTACGCCATCCAGGTGGTGTTTGCCTTCTTGATGCTCTCCATGCTCTTCATCCTGCTGCCGCGCGCCGATGTTTCAGCCCATCGGGTGGCCGATGTGCTGGAAACCGAGATCACCGTGCTTTCGCCGTCACAGCCGCAAGGCTTTCCGGAGGATTTCCAACCGTCGGTAACCTTCGAGCACGTCGGCTTCCGCTACCCCAACGCGGAGGAGGACGTCCTGCACGACATTCACTTCACCATCGCCCCCGGCCAAACCATCGGCATCATGGGCACCACCGGTTCGGGCAAATCCACCTTAGTCAACCTGATGCCCCGCTTCTACGATGTGACCAGCGGCGCCATCCGCATCGGCGGGGTGGACATTCGCGAAGTGCCCCTTGCCGACCTGCGCGCCAAAATCGGCTACGTGCCCCAGCGAAGCAACCTTTTCGCCGGCACGGTGGAAAGCAACCTGCGCTACGCCAACCCCAACGCCGACGAAGCGGCTCTGCGGCGGGCGTTGCAGATCGCGCAGGCCGATTTCATCTTCGAACATCCCGACGGCTTACAGGCCGAAGTCGCCCAGGGTGGGGTCAATTTTTCCGGCGGCCAGCGCCAGCGCCTGACCATCGCTCGCGCGCTGGTCAAAGACGCGCCCATCTACATTTTCGACGAATGCTTCTCGGCGCTGGACTACCAAACCGACGCCCGCCTGCGCCGGGCGCTGCGCAAGCACCTGCAAGGACGCACGATGTTCATCGTCTCCCAGCGCGTGGCCACCATCAAAGATGCCGACCAAATCCTGGTATTGGACGAAGGCCGCCTGATTTGCCGGGGCAGCCACCGCGAACTGATGCAACGTTGTGAGGTTTACCGTGAAATCGCCCTCTCGCAGTTGAAACAGGAGGCCTTAGCATGAACCACACCCCGCCCTTGCAAAAACGCCTCAGCAGCGCGGCCGCCCCGCGCCGAAGCAATGGCCCCCGCATGGGACACATGCTCCCCACCGGCCCGGTGGAAAAGCCCACCGACTTCAAAGGCACCCTGCGCAAACTGGTAGCCTACCTCAAGCCCTATCAGGCCAAGATCATCGTGGTCATGCTGCTGGCGGTGGGCTCCACCGCGGCGTCCATCGTGGGGCCGAAAATCTTGGGCAACGCCACCACCACCCTGTTCGAGGGCGTGATCGCCCAACTCACCGGCACCGGCAGCGTGGACTTCGCCGCCATTGGCCGCATCCTGCTGACCGCCGCCGGGCTGTACCTGCTTTCGGCAGCCCTGAGTTACAGCCAGGGCTGGCTGATGGCCGACGTCGCCATGCAGGTGGCCTACGACCTGCGCCAGGCGCTGATGGACAAAATCCACCGGATGCCTTTCCGTTACTTCGACGGCACCACCCACGGCGAAGTGCTCTCCCGCCTGACCAACGATGTAGATACGGTCAACCGCACCCTCAACCAAAGCCTGGGGCAGATCATCACCTCGGCGGTCACCGTGGTGGGCATTTTGGCGATGATGTTTTCCATCAGTTGGGAGATGACGCTCATCGCAGTGCTCATCGTGCCGCTTTCTTTTGGCTCGATGGTGGGCATCATCAAAACCTCGCAAAAGTTCTTTGGTCGCCAGCAGGAATACCTCGGCCATGTCAACGGCCATGTGGAGGAAATGTTCGGGGCGCACCTGATCGTCAAGGCTTTCAACGGCGAAGGGAAAAGCATCCGCCAGTTCGACCGCTACAACGATACCCTCTACGATGCCTCGTGGAAAGCGCAATTCTTCTCCGGCACCATGCGCCCGCTGATGCGCTGGATCGGCAACTTGGGTTACGTGGCCGTGGTCATCATGGGCGGCTGGTTGGCCGTGCGCGACCTGATCACCGTGGGCGACATTCAGGCTTTCATCCAGTACATGCGCTCGTTCACCCAGCCCATCAGCCAATTGGCGGGCACCTCTAACATTTTGCAACAGACGATTGCCGCCGCCGAGCGGGTGTTCGATTTCCTCGCGGAGGAAGAAGAGAGCCCCGACCCCGAAGACGCCATCGCGCTGGACGAAATCCAAGGGCGCGTGGAATTCCGCAACGTGCATTTCGGCTATCTGCCGGGGAAACCGGTCATCAAAGGTTTCACTGCCGACATCCAGCCAGGGCAAAAAGTGGCCATTGTTGGCCCCACCGGCGCAGGAAAGACCACCATCGTCAAACTGCTGATGCGTTTCTACGATGTGGACAAGGGCGCCATCCTCATTGACGGCCACGACGTGCGCGCCTTCCGCCGCAGCGACCTGCGCCGCCTGTTCGGCATGGTGTTGCAGGATACCTGGCTGTTCAACGGCACGATTCGCGAAAACATCCGCTACGGGCGGCTCGATGCCAGCGACGAAGAGGTGGAGGCCGCTGCTCGCGCCGCGCACGCCCACCACTTCATCCAAGCCCTCCCCGGCGGCTACGACTTCGTCATCAACGAAGAGGTCACCAACATTTCCCAAGGGCAAAAGCAACTCATCACCATCGCCCGCGCCATCCTGGCCGACCCGCCGATGCTCATCCTCGACGAGGCCACCAGTTCGGTGGACACGCACACCGAACTGCTCATCCAGGCCGCGATGGACAAACTGATGAAAGGCCGCACCAGTTTCGTGATTGCCCACCGGCTGAGCACCATCCGCGACGCCGACCTGATTTTGGTAATGCGCGACGGCAACATCGTGGAACAGGGCACCCACGACAAGTTGCTGGCGCAGGGCGGCTTTTACGCCCAGTTGTACAACAGCCAGTTTGCCGGGCGGGCGCTCGAAGCCCAAGAAGCCCTGGCCGCAGTGTAAAACCGGCATAGCACACAAACGCACGGCCTGCTTTTCACACCCTTCCGCGCCAACCGTGCTATACTGAAAACGTATCCTTACCCCATCCTTTTCTGCGAGGGTATCCTTATGACAACCGCACTTCCTCCCAAACTGCAATGGATCGAAGACGAACTTCAAAACCTCCGCCAAAGCGGGCTCTACACCCACATCCGCACCTTAGAATCGCCGCAAGGGGCGTGGCTGGTGGTGGACGGCAAACGGGTACTGAATTTCTGCTCCAACAATTACCTCGGCCTGGCCAACCACCCCCGGCTGGTGCAAGCCGCCAAAGCGGCGGTCGACAAATACGGCGTGGGCCCTGGCGCGGTGCGCACCATCGCAGGCACCATGAGCCTGCACCGCGAACTGGAAAAACGCCTCGCCGCCTTCAAAGGGGTAGAAGACGCCATCACCTTCCAATCCGGCTTCAACGCCAATCTGGGCACCATCCCGGCGCTGGTGGGGCGCGGCGACGCCATTTTCTCCGATGAACTCAACCACGCCAGCATCATCGACGGCAGCCGCCTCTCGCGCGCCCAAATCATCCGCTACAACCACTGCGACCCCGCCGACCTGAAAGCCAAACTCCAAGCCCATCGCCACGAATTCAACCATGCCTTGGTCGTCACCGATGGCGTGTTCAGCATGGATGGCGACATCGCGCCCCTGGATGCCATCTACGAAATCACCAAGGACTACGATGCCATCCTGATGGTAGACGACGCCCACGGCGAAGGCGTGCTGGGGCGCGGCGGGCGCGGCATCGTCGACCACTTTGGCCTGCACGGCAAAGTGGACATCGAGGTCGGCACGCTCTCCAAAGCGTTCGGTGTGGTCGGCGGCGTGGTGGCCGGCAACGCCAAAATCGTAGAATGGCTGCGCCAGCGTGGCCGCCCCTTCCTCTTCTCCTCCGCCATGACCGTGCCTGATACTGCCGCCTGCATCGCGGCGGTGGATTTGCTGGAAGAATCCACCGACCTTGTAGACAAACTGTGGGAAAACACCCGCTATTTCAAAGCCGAGATGAAGCGCCTCGGCTTCGACACCGGCCAAAGCGTCACCCCCATCACTCCCATTATGTTAGGCGAAGCCACCTTAGCGCAGGAATTCAGCCGCCACTTGTTCGACGAAGGCGTGTTCGCAATGGCCATCGGCTACCCTACCGTGCCCAAGGGAAAAGCCCGCATTCGGGTGATGATCTCGGCAGCCCATGAAAAAGACGACCTGGACAAAGGGCTGGAAGCCTTTGCCAAAGTAGGCAAAGCCCTGGGGGTGATCGGCTGACACACTGCTGACAAAAAACAGCCGAGGCCGCAGTGGCCTCGGCTGCTTCATTTATTCCAACCACTCAAGGCTAAAACGAGCATACCCCGGGCGCACACTTCGCCCGGGGTATACCCGACCAACTCGGAAGGAGGAAAACACTCGTTTGGCTCGCCAGCGCCCCCATTCTACGACACCCTCACCATCTCCGTTAGTGATACTCGTCACAAATTAAGGATGAGTATCCTCCAACACTTCCCACCTTTGTTCCGGCGAATTTCTAAAAAAACATGAGAGATTTCCTCTTAACGCCTTAAACCTTGACAAACAGCAGCCCATCCGATAGACTATAGGTACAATAATTTTGTAGCCATTCCAAATATCAGGAGGAAGACATGGAACACAAAGGTATGCCCCTTATCGGCGACAAATTCCCCGAGATGGAAGTCGTCACCACTCGCGGGACCCTCAAACTGCCTGATGCCTTCGAAGGCAAGTGGTTCATCCTGTTCAGCCACCCTGCCGACTTTACCCCCGTCTGCACCACCGAATTCTACGCCTTTCAGAAGCGCTATCCCGAATTCCGCAAACTGAACACCGAACTCATTGGGTTGAGTGTAGACCAGGTATTTGCTCATATCAAATGGGAAGAATGGATTGAGGAAAAACTGGGTGAAAAGATCGAATTTCCCATCATCGCCGACACAGGCGCAGTGGCAGAAACGCTGGGGCTGATTCATCCCGGCAAAGGCACCAACACCGTGCGCGCCGTGTTCTTCGTCGACCCCAAGGGCATCATTCGCGCCATCCTCTACTACCCGCAGGAACTTGGCCGCAACATGGACGAATTCCTGCGCATGATCAAGGCCTTCCAGGTTTCCGACGCGCAGGGCGTCGCGATGCCCGCCAACTGGCCGGAAAACGAACTCATCGGCGACAAGGTCATCATCCCCCCGGCTTCCGACGTGGAGACCGCAGCCAAGCGCCCCCAGGAATACGATTGCTACGACTGGTGGTTCTGCTACAAAGAGCAAGACTAAACAGCCTCCCCTCCCTCCCACCAACAGGCTGGCGCCGCCGGCCTGTTGGCGTTTAAGCAACCAAATGCGCGGTGCCGTGTTATAGCACCACGAAATCCCCCTCTTGGAAGGAGACCCCCACATGTCCCATCGTGTCGTCATCACCGGCTTGGGCACCATCAACCCTTTGGGCAACGACGTCGCCACCACCTGGCAAAATGCGCTGGCCGGCAAATCGGGCGTTGGCCCCATCACCCTGTTCGACGCCAGCGAGCACAAAGTCCGCATCGCCGCCGAAGTGAAGAATTTCGACCCCAAAGCATACTTTGGCAGCCGGGACGCCCGTCGCCTTGATCGCTACGACCAACTGGCCCTGGTCGCGGCCCGCGAAGCCATCGCCAACGCCGGTTGGGATTTGGAACACCTCGACCGCGACCGCATTGGAGCCATCATCGGCAGCGGCATCGGCGGGGCGGCCACTTTTGCCAACAACGTCCTGGTGTACGAGCGGCGAGGTCCGAGCCGCGTGAGCCCTTTCCTGGTGCCGATGATGATAGCCGATACCGCCCCGGGGTTGATTGCCATCGAATTCGGCCTGCGGGGGCCCAATTTTGCGGTCGTGGCCGCGTGCGCCAGCGGCACCAACGCCATTGGCGAAGCCTTTCACGTCATTCGCCGCGGCGACGCCGACGCTATGCTGGTTGGTGGAGCCGATGCGGTGATCATCCCCATCGCCATGGCGGGGATGGAAGTGATGACCGCCCTCTCGCGGCGCAACGACGAGCCCGAGCGCGCTTCTCGCCCCTTCGACGCCCAGCGCGACGGCTTCGTGATGGGCGAAGGCGCGACCTTCCTCGCCCTGGAAACCCTGGAGCACGCCCAGGCGCGCGGTGCCACCATCATCGCCGAAGTGCTCGGCTATGGTGCCAGCAACGACGCCTTCCACATCACCGCCCCCGACGCCAACGGCGACGGAGCCGCCCTCTGTATGCGCGCCGCACTCCAAAGCGCCGGTTTGCAGCCCGAAGACATCGACTACATCAACGCCCACGGCACCAGCACCCGCCTGAACGACAAAAGCGAAACCGCCGCCATCAAGCAGGTTTTCGGCGAAGCGGCCTACCGCATCCCGGTGTCTTCCACCAAATCCATGACCGGGCACCTGTTGGGCGGCGCGGGCGCACTGGAGGCCATGTTCAGCGCCCTGACCATCCGCGACGGCATCATCCCCCCCACCATCAACTACGAAAACCCCGACCCCGAGTGCGACCTGGACTACGTTCCCAACCAGGCGCGCCGCGCCGACGTGCGCTACGTCCTTTCCAACTCCTTTGGCTTTGGCGGCCACAACGGGAGCATCATCTTAGGCCGCTTTGAAAATTGACGACAGGAGCGCGTTATGCCCCGCTATGCCCACATCACCGGCTGGGGCCACGCCCTGCCGGAGCACGTCCTCACCAACAAAGACCTGGAAAACATGGTCGACACCAGCGACGAATGGATTGTCACCCGCACCGGCATCCGCGAACGCCGCATCGCCGCGCCCGACCAGACCACGGCCAGCCTGGCCGCCGATGCGGCCACCGAAGCCCTCAAGGTCGCCGGTGTCAAACCTACCGACGTCGACCTGATCATCGTGGCCACCTCTTCGCCGGAGCACATTTTCCCCGCCACGGCGGCCATCGTGCAGGACATGCTGGGCGCCACCCACGCCGGGGCGTTCGACCTCTCGGCAGCCTGTACCGGCTTCATCTTCGCCCTCAACATGGCCGCCCAGGCCATCCGCACCGGCAGCATCGACACTGCCGTGGTGATAGGCGCGGAAACGCTCTCCCGCATCGTCAACTGGCAAGACCGTAACACCTGCATCCTGTTCGGCGACGGCGCGGGGGCTTTCGTGTTGCAAGGCAGCGAAGAACCCGGCGGCGTGATGCACGCCGTGATGCACGCCGACGGCTCCGGCGCCGATGTGCTCAGCATCCCGGCGGGAGGGAGCAAGATCCCCACCTCAGCCGACACCGTCGCCCACGGGCTGCACTACGTCCACATGGAAGGCCGGCCGGTGTTTCGCTTCGCCACCCGGGTGATGGCCGAAGCCACCCGCGAAGTGCTGGCCAAGGCCAACCTCACGCCCGACGACGTCGACCTCATCATCCCCCACCAGGCCAACATCCGCATTCTGGAAGTTGCCGCCCGCAACCTCAAACTGCCCATGGAGCGCTTCATGGTCAACCTCGACCGCTACGGCAACACCTCGACCGCCTCGATTCCCATCGCCACGGTCGAAGCGGTTGCCCAAGGGCGCCTGCGTCGCGGCGACAAGGTAGTGCTGGTGGGCTTCGGCGGCGGGCTGACCTACGGGGCGTTGCTGGCCGAATGGACGGGGCCTTTCCCCGACCACCCCGAAGTCAACCCGGAGCGCTACCGCCTCTGGGCTCGGGTGCGCTCGACCGGCCTGCGCCTCAAGCGCAAAGTGCTGGCCCACACCTCCCGAGAAGAAAACCTGGGAGGATAGCGCCCATCCGCGCTGCTTGTTCTTCGCCCCGCGGGCCACGACACCCGCGGGGCGTTTTTTCGCTTCCCGCATTTGCTTTACATCCTGCCTACTCCATGCTACAATAACATCCGTGGGGGGCAGTGGGTCCGGCGCGGATGGCCGGAGTTTCCTCTTTCCGTCTTCGATGGTAAATGAAAGCCTGCGCTCCCGGCCGCCCGGCAGCGTGCACGGCCGCGCCACGCGGCAGCCTACCCCCACCATGCTACGAACCCGACCGGCATTCAAGCCGGATTTGCGTCAAGCATACATCCTTCCATATGAGAGGTCAATTTATGAGCAACAAACCCCTACGGATTATCCCCTTAGGCGGCGCCGGTGAGATCGGCAAGAACATGACCGCCTACGAATATGGGGACAACATCCTCATCGTGGACGCGGGCATCATGTTCCCGTCCAATGACATGCTGGGAATCGACTACATCATTCCCGATTTTCAATACCTGCTGGACAAACGGCACAAGATTCGCGGCGTGGTCTTCACCCACGGGCACGAAGATCACATCGGCGCGGTGCGCCATCTGCTGGAAAAAATCCATGTCCCGATCTACGCCACGCCCCTCACCATGGGGCTGATCGAGGTCAAACTGAACCGCGGCGGCATGAAGGAGCAGGTCGAACGGCACGTGGTGCATGCCGGCGATACCATCCACCTGGGGCCTTTCAAGGTGGAACTCTTCCATGTCAGCCACTCGATCCCCGACGCCGTGGGTCTGGGCATCACCACGCCCGCCGGGTTGGTGGTGCAAACCGGCGATTACAAATTCGATCACACGCCGGTGGATGGCTGGCCGACCGATTTCGGCAAACTGGCCGAATTTGGCCGCCGCGGCGTGCTCGCTCTCTTGGCCGATTCCACCAACGCCGACAAGAAAGGCTGGACGCCTTCCGAAAAGGTCATCAAACCGGCGCTGGAAGTGGTCTTTCGCGAAGCGCCGGGGCGCATCCTGGTCGCCACCTTTGCCTCGCTCATCTCCCGGATGCAGCAGGTAGCCGACGTCGCGCTGGAGCATGGGCGCAAGATGGCCTTCGTGGGGATGAGCATGGTAGAAAACGCCAAGATGGCGCGCAAGTTAGGCTATCTGGACATTCCCGAAGCGATGATCGTTCCCCTCGACCAGGCGCTCAAACTGCCGCCAGAGCAAGTAGTGCTGATGTGCACCGGCTCTCAGGGCGAGCCGTCGTCCATCATGGGGCGGCTTTCCATCGGCACCAACCGCGCCTTCGACATCCAGGAAGGCGACACCATCGTGCTTTCCTCCCATCCCATTCCGGGCAACGAGGAGAACGTCTACCGAACCATCAACCGCCTCTTCCGCCGAGGGGCACGGGTGATTTACGACCCCATCGCGCCGGTACATGTCTCCGGCCATGCCAGCCAGGAAGAGATGAAACTGATGCTCCACCTGGTCAAGCCCCAATACCTGCTGCCTGTGCACGGCGAACTGCGCCACCTACACCAACACGCCGCCATGGCGCGCGAACTCGGCCTGCCTGCCGACCACAT
Organism: Anaerolineales bacterium; assembly: GCA_026985785.1. Classification (GTDB taxonomy): domain Bacteria; phylum Chloroflexota; class Anaerolineae; order Anaerolineales; family DRMV01; genus DRMV01. Next base: position 187 of record JALSPT010000251.1, on the reverse strand, counting down.
TGCGGTGGTGGAAAACGGCCAAGTGATCGAATTCCAGAACGGCGAAATGCGCCTGGGCGAGCGCGTGCCGGGGGGCTGGGTGTTCGTAGACGGCAGCAGCGTGGGCGAGGTGGACATGAGCGTGCTGCGCGAGCGTGAGGCGCTGGCGCGCGATGGGCTGGTGGTGGTCAACCTGGTGCTCGACGCC
>JALSPT010000250.1 GCA_026985785.1 Anaerolineales bacterium | reverse complement strand
CCACGGGAAGAGGTGGAAGGGCTGATGGAAATCATGGAAGAGTTCATCGACAAAGAACTCGACGAACTCGACGCCGAGGGGGTGCAAATCCGGCATATCGGCAAATTAGAAGGCGTGCGGCCTCAACTGCAACGCAAGATCCGCGAATCCGTGGAACGCACCCGCCACAACGACCGCTTGGTGCTCAATGTAGCCTTCAACTACGGCGGGCGGGACGAAATCGTCCAGGCCGTGCGGCGCATCGTCCGCGAGGGCATTCCCGCCGAGGCCATCACCGAGGAAACCATCGCCGAGCGGCTCTACACCGCTGGCATCCCCGACCCCGACCTGGTCATCCGCACCTCGGGCGAAATCCGCACCAGCAACTTTTTGCTGTGGCAATCGGCCTATGCCGAGTGGTACTTCACGCCGGTGTTCTGGCCGGACTTTGGGCGGGAGAACCTACTGGAGGCCATTGCCGACTACAACCGCCGGGAGCGCCGCTTTGGGCGCGTGCTCGACCCCGACGAAGGGTAACGAGGCAACCTCATGCTCAAACAGCGCGTCTTGGTAGCTATTTTGCTCCTGCCTGTGGGCATCGACCTGATCTTTCTTGGCGGCCTGCCTTATCTCCTGGTGGTCGCCTTTTTTATGGCTACTGCCGTCTGGGAATACGCCAACCTGTTCACCACCTTAGGTCAGCGGCCAGCACGCTGGCTGATGATGCTGGGCGCGGTGGTTTTACTGGTCTCTCGCTTCTTTGCGGGCTTCCGCTACGACGCCCATCTGTTAACCGCCCTCGCTCTACTGACCCTGGTCTACCACATGGCCGACTACGAGCGCGGCGCACCGCAAAGCGCCACCGACTTCGCGATCTCCCTCAGCGGCGTGCTCTACATCGGCCTCATTGGCGCCTACATGGTCTCGCTGCGGCAGATGCCCAACGGCGCATGGTGGGTATTGCTCAGCCTGAGCACCATCTGGGCAGCCGACAGCGGCGCTTATTTTGCCGGGCGCGCCTGGGGCAAACACAAACTCAGCCCCCGCCTCAGCCCTAAGAAGACCTGGGAAGGTTATCTCGCAGGTGTGCTCACTGGCACCCTGACAGGCGCGGCGCTGGCCGTCGTGTTCCCCTTGCTGGCTTCCCACCCGCTGGCAGGCATGACGGTAGGCCACGGGGCGTTGCTGGGTGCCCTCATCAGTATCCTCGCGCCTCTGGGCGACCTGGGCGAGAGCCTATTCAAACGCCAGGCCGGGGTCAAAGACTCCGGTCACCTGCTGCCGGGGCACGGCGGCGCATTCGACCGGGTAGATTCTTGGCTCTGGGCTGGTGTAATTGCTTATTACTTCCTTTCCATGTTACCTTAGGAGGACGCAATGCCCATAGATACCACGCCTACCCGAAACCTGGCCATGGAACTGGTGCGGGTCACCGAGGCAGCAGCCATTGCTGCCGGGCGGTTCATGGGGCGAGGCGACAAAATCGCCGCTGACCAGGCTGCCGTTGATGCCATGCGCGCCGTGCTCAATACCATCGAGATGAAGGCCGTGATCGTCATCGGCGAGGGTGAAAAAGACGAAGCCCCCATGCTCTACAACGGCGAAGAGGTAGGAACCGGTGACCCGCCGGAGATGGACATTGCCGTCGACCCCATCGATGGCACCCGACCGGTAGCCAAGGGCTTGCCCAACGCGATCGCGACCGTGGCTTTGGCGCCGCGCGGCACCATGTTCAACCCTGGTCCATTTGTCTACATGCACAAAATTGCCGTCGGCCCCGAAGCCAAGGGCATGATCGACGTCAACGCCCCTGTGGAGGTCAACCTGCGGCGCATTGCTCGCGTCAAAGGCAAAGACGTCACCGACTTAACCGTGGTAATCCTCGACCGCCCCCGCCACGAGCAGCTCATCGCTGAGGTGCGGCGGCTGGGCGCACGCATCCGCCTCATCCCCGACGGCGACGTGGCCGGCGCGCTGATGACCGCCTGGCCGGGATCGGGGATCGATGTGCTCATGGGCATCGGCGGCACACCAGAAGGCGTGCTGGCGGCCTGTGCGCTGCGCGCCATGGGCGGCGAAATTCAGGGCAAACTGTACGCCCGCAACGAGGACGAACTGCGCCGCGGCGAGGAAATGGGCTACGATTTCCACAAAGTGCTGACAATGGACGACTTGGTCGCCTCGGACGACGTCTTCTTCGCCGCCACCGGCATTACCGACGGCGAACTGCTGCGCGGCGTAAAGTATCGCGGCGACACCGTGCGCACGCACAGCCTGGTGGTGCGCGGCCTGACCGGCACGGTGCGCGAAATCTTCGCCACCCACCGCATCGAGAAAGTCAAAAAACTGGGCGAGCCGCGCATTTGATGGGGCGGAAAGAAAACACGGCGTTTACCCCTTGGCTACCACCACCGCGACCGCGCACCCACGGCTGTGGCTCAGGCTAAGCGCCCATTCACTCAGCCCATCCCGTTCAGCCAAAGCAAGCGCCACTCCGTGCAACACCAGGCGCGGCGTGCCACGGGCGTCGGTGACCACTTCGATATCCTGCCAGCGCACCACCCCGATGCCCGTGCCCAACGCTTTGGCGGCGGCTTCCTTGGCCGCGAAGCGGGCCGCCAGCGAGGCGACGTTTCCCCCACAAGCGACTCGCTCCTGCTCGGTGAACAGCCGCGTCAGCAAGCGCTCCCCATGCCGGCTCATCGCACGCCGAAAACGCTCGATCTCCACCACATCAATGCCTGTTCTGAGCATGATGGGATGATACCACAAGCCAGAGCACGCCCTCGCCGTGGGCCCCTGAATTTTCAGAAAAAGGGTTTTCAGCATGGTCTGGAATCTTGGTCCAGAAGCATTGCAAAAGGCCATCAGCCCGTTGTTCCTCCCTGCCTGGCGTTTTTACCCACAAGTAGATTCCACCAACGATGCCGCCTTGGCATGGGCATGGGCTGGCGCGCCTGATGGGGCATTGGTGGTCGCCGGTGAACAAACGCGCGGGCGCGGGCGGCGTGGGCGGCGCTGGTGGAGCCACCCCGAAGCGGGACTGGCTTTTACCATTGTCGCCCGCCCCCTGGACGGGGAGGAAAAGGCCGCGGCGCGCTTCACCGCTTGGGGAGCGGTGGCCTTGGTCGAAGTGCTTACCGCACTGGGGGTGGATGCGGCGGTCAAATGGCCGAACGACGTCTTGCTGAACGGGCGCAAAGTGGCCGGGGTGCTGGCCGAGGCGGTGTGGCGAGGCGAGCGGCTGGAGGCGGTGGTGGTAGGTGTGGGGGTGAACCTCGCGCCGCAGGCCGTGCCGCCGCCGGAGGCGGTAGATTTCCCCGCCGCGAGCGTAGCCGATGGCTTGGGCCATGCCCCGGCGCGCTGGGATTTTCTGGCCCGCGTTTTGACACGCCTGGCCTGGTGGCGGCCAAGGTTGCGCAGCGAGGCTTTTTTGCGCGCCTGGGAAGCGCGGCTGGCCTATCGCGGCCAACAAGTGCAGGCCGGCGAGGCACAGGGGATGTTGCTGGGCCTGGAGGCAGACGGCGGGTTGCGCCTGCAAAAGGGCGGTGCCGTTCAGGTCATCTACGCACTCACGGGGCACTTACGCCCGCTATCATAGGTGCGCCGCGGGGGATTTTTACATCTTTCTAATCTCTCTGTGGTATGGTATGCACAAGATGCCGCTTGACCAAGGAGTGGACGATGAACAAATACTTTTGGCGTTATCTGCTGGGGGCGGTGCTGGTGCTGGCGTTGGTGGCCGGCATGTTTGCCAGCGGGTTTGCCCTCGGCTATGTGACCCGTAGCCTGCACAGTGGAACAGTAGCGGCAACGGCGCCGCATTCCACCCCCCCAGGCACTCCCTCCTCATCCCAGGGGAACGGCCAAAGCAAAGAGAACCAAGATATCTGGGCTCCCTTCTGGGAAGCATGGGATTTGCTGCACGAGTACTACGTCCGCCCGCTGGACGACGTCAAACTGGTTCAGGGCGCCATCCGCGGCATGTATGCCGCGACGGGCGACAAGCACACCTCGTACATGGACCCGATGGAGTATCAACAGGCCAACATCTCGCTTTCCGGTGAGTATGAGGGCATTGGCGCCTGGGTCGATACCAGCGGGGACGTGCTCACCATCGTAGCGCCGATGAAAGGCTCACCAGCGGAGAAGGCTGGCTTGCAGCCGGGCGACGAAATCATCGCCGTGGATGGGGAAGATGTCACCGGCATCAATCCCGAACTGGTGGTGCAAAAGGTTTTGGGCCCGGCAGGCACCAAAGTGCGCCTGACCATCAAGCGGGACCATCAGAAACCGTTCGACGTCGTGGTAACCCGTGCCAAGATCACCATCCCCACGGTGGAAAGCCGCATGTTGGACGATGGCATCGCTTACGTCCAACTACACACCTTTGGCGACAAAACCGCCAGCGACCTGCACGACGCGCTGAAAGACCTAATGGCGCAGCATCCGAAGGGCTTGATCCTCGACCTCCGCAACAATGGCGGCGGATATTTGCAGACGGCAGTAGAAGTTGCCTCGGAATTCTTGCCGAAAGGCAAAGTGGTATTGTACGAAGAGCACAAAGATGGCAGCAAGCAAGCGTTCAAAACCCAAGGTGGCGGCCTGGCCACGAATATTCCCATGATCGTCCTGGTCAATGGCGGTTCGGCCTCGGCCTCGGAAATCGTGGCAGGGGCATTGCAAGATTACGGACGGGCGTTGCTGGTAGGCGAGACCACTTACGGAAAAGGCTCGGTGCAAAACTGGATTCCGTTGCAGAACCATCAGGGCGCGGTGCGGATTACGGTCGCACTGTGGCTGACGCCCAAGCAGCGGCAAATCAGCGGCAAGGGGCTGACGCCCGACGTGGTGGTGAAAATGTCGGAAGAAGACCGCAAGGCTCAACGTGACCCGCAACTTGACAAGGCCACGGAACTGATCTTGGACGGCAAAGCCCCTGCAGGCATCAAATAGCGCCACCTTTGGAGGGATGAAGGATGTTTGGCTTTTGGTTCGATCCTTACTACTTGCTCTTCATGGCGCCGGCATTTTTGCTCATGCTGGCGGCGCAGTGGTACGTCAGTTCGGCGTTTCGGAAATGGTCACAACGCCCCTTGCACGCCGGGCTGTCGGGCGCCGAGGCTGCCGAACGGCTGATCCGCTATGGTGGCCTGTACGGCGTGCGCATCGAACAAGTTGGTGGGATGCTGACAGACCACTACGACCCCCGCGCCAAGGTGCTGCGGCTCTCGCCAAAGGTGTATCAGGGTCGTTCGGTGGCTTCGGTGGCCGTGGCCGCGCACGAATTGGGACACGCTTTGCAAGACAAAGAAGGCTACCTACCCCTCAAACTACGCAGCGCCATGGTGCCAGCAGTCAACATTGGCTCATACCTGGGCTGGATTTTGATCTTCCTCGGCCTCCTGCTCAATTTCCTGCAACTTGCCGTGGTTGGCCTGATTGTCTTCTCTGCCGGGGCTGCCTTTGCGCTGGTCACGCTGCCGGTGGAATTCAACGCTTCGGCGCGTGCCAAACGGTTGCTGCGGGAGACCGGCATCGTGCAGACCGAAGAGGAAGCGCGCGGCGTGAACCACGTCCTCAACGCCGCGGCATTGACCTACGTGGCCGCGCTGGTCACCGCGCTTTTGCAGGTGGCTTATTACGCCATGTTGATTTTTGGAGGGCGACGTCGCCGCTAAAACATCATCTCCTCGACGCCGTGCCGTGCCGACACGCCGCCGGGGTTCAGGAGGTGAAACATGGACGCCAAAAAAATTGTGCTGCTCTTTCTCTGGTTGCTGAGCGCCGCGCTGATCGCCCTGTGCGGCGGCCTCGCAGGTGGATGGTGGGCTCTCCAACACACTCAGCACACAACACCTGCGATGAGCACACTCACCGCCCCTCAATCTCAGGCTACCCCCGCTGCGCCGACAGGGGGCGGCGTATTACACGTGGAAACCACGCAGATCGACACAGCCATTACCCGCGCGGTGGCCAAAGTCTCGCCCGCGGTGGTGACGGTGGTGGGCGTAATACCCGGTCGGATGACCTTCTTCGGCCCCACCCCCGACGAGCGCGTGAGCGGATCGGGGGTCATCGTCTCTGAAAAAGGCTACATCATCACCAACAACCACGTCGTCGCTGGCACCACAAAACTGCACGTGATTTTTGCCGATGGCACACAGCGCCCGGCGCGGGTCGTAGGCACCGACCGCTTTGCAGACCTGGCCGTACTTCATGTGGACGGCAAGATGCCTGCCGTGGCGGTGCTCGGCAATTCGGACGTGCTCAAACCAGGTGAAACGGTGATTGCCATCGGCTCGCCGTTGGGCGCGTTTCGCAACACGGTGACCGTGGGTGTGGTGAGCGCCACCGGGCGCAACCTGGACACGGGCCGAGGCTACGTGATGGAAGGGCTCATCCAGACCGACGCGGCCATCAATCACGGCAATTCCGGCGGCCCACTGGTCAACCTGGCCGGAGAGGTGGTGGGCATCAACACGCTCATCGTGCGCAACGGCGGCGGTGACGTCGCCGAGGGGCTGGGTTTTGCCATCCCGTCCAACACCGTACGGGCTGTGGCGGAGCAAATCATCAAGCAAGGCTACGTTGCCCGACCGTATCTGGGCATCGACTGGCAAGGCATCACCCCCGCGATCGCGGCGCAATATGGCCTGCCGGTGAGGTGGGGTGTGTACGTGGTGGACGTGGCAAGCGGCAGCCCTGCCGACAAAGCAGGTTTGCAGCGCGGCGACATCATCGTGCAAATTGGGAAGAC